>JBDTJP010000051.1:0-3826 GCA_039935755.1 Saccharimonadales bacterium (SeqCode) | reverse complement strand
GTTGATATGTTTGAATGGAGGAAAGCTACCGGTCCCCAGACTATAGGTACAATTGGTCTAGGACCCTGCGTTGGTGTTGTGCTTTATAGCGATACACGTAAAGAGGGTCATGTTGGTCACTTCGTAGCCCCTCACATTGATGCCATAGATGTAGAAGAAATGGTCGAAAGTGCTCTTGAGGGAGGAGAGCTTTCAGAACTTACTGTATGGGTGCGGGGTGGTTCCATTGATACCGAATATGCAGAGGAGGGCTTGGATTATCATCAAGAAACAGAAGACTACCTTATGGCATTATTTGCTAGAAAAGGCGTGACAACCCTAGACATGCAGTTGAATCTATCTCCTGAAATTAGTGTAGACTTGGTACTAGACTGCGAAACAGGCACGTTTAAGTGCACTGAAGAAAACTGGGAATAGTTCTGTGCCCCTAAACCTTAGCCCGCCAAAACTACGCGCTACAACAAGACTACAAAAAGTAATAACATTGTTATTACAATTCCTAGTGTCTGGTTGCGAGCATGGCTGCAAGCGAGTAGCGCAGCGTTGCATTTGGAACTGGAATTCAGCACAGCCATATTGACGCGATATGATAAAAGTTGTATAGTGCTTTATTATGAATATTTTATCAGGTGAAGGTTCAGGACCAGAGCATATGACATCCCAAGATGTAATCAGAGGAATGATTAGCTCTGCGCTAGGTCGTGATGTCACGGAAGACACAGTTTTATCTCCAGAAGAAGAGCTAACAGCAGGCGCAGAAGTCCAAGGTCGCTTAGACACTGTCGCTAAGCAGATGGAAATCATGCGCAATGGTGGCCAAATGGACGTCGACGCGTTTATGGACACCGAGGCTCAAGTTGCTTTGTTTGAACGCTGGGTTGAAAGGCGCACTCAGCAATAAAATAGTTCCGAACAAGCGAGTTCCGTGCAAGCGCAGCGCAATCCGGCCGAGCCTTCCAAGTTGCCCACCCAGCTATTATATTGTATAATCGTAAGTCATGACTACAGACATAGGTTCGGGGGAGATGCCCTTGGCCCAAACGCCTCGTGAGATAATACCACCCATATTTTCACGGCAGGATGGAGAGGTTATTGCCGAGTTCTTGCTCAAGCCGGGTGAGTACGGAGATCTTGCAACCGTCATTGAACATTCGCCTGGCGCTGCAAATGCCTATACTACAGGGCCAATCAAGTCAGATATCCTTTATATGAATTTTTCATTGCTAACGGGAGATACAGAACGACTCCTAGGGTATAGAATGTTTGCGCCAATGGCATCCCATCTTGGCTACGGCATTATAGAAGTAGATGGGGGTGAACAGGGTTACCGCCGCGAGACTTCTATGCCAACGGCCGGGTATTTAAACAGCGCACTGGATGATCTACCAGCCAAGACTAATGGAATGCGCTTCTTTGAACCTGCCGATAATAGGTATGACGGCAAAATAAGCGCAGCAGCTTTTGTGGAAGGTTTGGCGCAGGGGGTGGTACCGTTGCCCAAACCAAGCCAAACGCTCTATGCCCACGATATTGGCCATGCTCTTGGCTATATTTTGATGAGCAATCGCCAAGTTGAAAGCGTCCGTAAATACGCGGAGACTTTAGTTGAAAATGGGATCCCTAAAAAGTATGACTCACGCATAGATAAAAATATAACTAACTTTGGTGACTCAGTTGACCTTATGAGTGACTCCTTACGCCCCGGCACAGACCCTGGCGAGTATCCAGTAGGTAAAAGAATCTTCATTGCCGGCCGATGTGGATATTTTTTGCTAAGAGGACATAGTCCTGGCTTTTGCCCAAACCTTACCCACATACTAGTTGGGGCACCAAGCGCAACTTTGCTCCGACACGACATCAAAAAAACACTTAAAAGCGCAACGCAGCCTACCCCAAGTTCTTAAATGCACAATGCAAGTATAGACGAGCGTTGCAGTCAATACTATACTTGTGAGTATGAATAGCACGTACAGTATTACTAGCAAATTTCAAGTCGCCATCCCAAAAGACGCCAGGGAAAAGTTAGGTATATCGAGTAACGATAGGGTCAAGTTTACCACCCGCAATAACCAGCTAGTACTGGAGAGAGTTCCTACCATGAAGGAGGTGGCCGACGGCTTGGCCGCAAGCTTGCGCGGCAGGGGGCTTAAACCTGCATCGGATCAAGATATCAAAAATGCCCGCGATACCTTTTATAAAAAAGGCCTAAAATGGGGGTAGCAATCGATACCAATGTTTTGGTGAGGTACTTTACCAAAGACAACGAACCCCTATCTAGCAAAGCCGAAGAGATCCTAACTAGTGCAAAATCAAACACACTAGCCCTGGATAGGTTAATCATTGCTGAACTCGGCTACGTTCTAAAATCTGTTTATGGCTTAAAAAAAGACCAAGTAGTAATGGTGTATAAAGCGCTCCTCTCCAACGAGATATTCAATATACTGGACAGGGAGTTGGTCGAGCTGGCTATTCAGCTATTTGACGAGGAGAAACCGCTGTCTTTTGAGAATAGTTGGCTTCTGGCGATGAAACGTTCTGGTAAGGTGAGTGATGTTTTGACCTTTGATGATGCCTTATCCAAAAGACAGCGATTATAACAAACTTAAACAAGGCCTGTTATAACAAAAATGACAAACAATTTACCTGCAGATTACCCCCAAGCTACTCCCGGCCTTGCAGCTCGGGCTAATCTAGTAGCTCATGAATTGGCCGAACAGCACAACGGTCGCCCACAAGATACCATCGAGTCATTTACTACTGCCCGTGGCTCGATATACACATATGATGAAGACGGGCACACTACGCGTTTTAAAACTGCCACCAGTCAAGAGCAGCCCAAACAAGACTTAACCGTATTTGTTGAAGTTGGCCCACGTGATGTTGGTACGGTTGCTGCAGCTTATCTCTTTCGTGGTATTAACGAGGCTACCAAAATTGAAGTCGTAGAAATACAGCCAGACGGCCAGCCAAGAGTTGTAACTGACGCGGCAGAGGTTACTTTGCCAGGTAGTCTTCGCGTTGCTACCTTTAAAGGCACAAGAATGGTAAAAAATCGTCCTGCGAGCCTATTCCCACAACCCGGTCTCTATACATTTGATTCACGTCGGTTCGATGAAGGAGGCGTGACTAGAACGGAACGCCACCTCGGCCACAAGATAATTAGCGTCAAGCCTAAGGGCATTGGCTAAGCCAAAGTAATTCCACACTACCAAACTCGGCCGGGCGAATTTTACAAAGCTCAACAATATCGTATAATAGACTTTATGTATACAGCACCACAACAAGTTGAGTTTGGTTACTTTTACGATGCCTTAAGTGGCTGGCTGTTGCCCCCAAGTGACCCTAGAGGGCGAGCTCATACCCTAGCTAGGCTAATGACGGCTACCTTTTGGCAGGGCAGAGTGTCCGAGCCTCATTCACCTCATGAGCAACGAACTTTTTCGCCGGATTGGGCCCCAATTAGCTCGATTGTGCGTGTTTGCAACGACGATGACGTTCGTACGCTTACATTAACCGGTACTCTTGGAGAGGGCCAAGATGAACTTAGGATAGATCATGCTTATGCTAAAGGGCGTAGAAGTGTACAAGTGTTTGCCGAGGGCGCAGAAACACCAGTATACCAAGCGGCCTTGCTGGGTGTCAGGCACAAAGAAATTCAGGATGCTGTTAGCACTCTCGCCCAATCGTTTTTCGACCAATTTCCCACCGCTCCGTGCGGAGCATCGCCACATCTAGACAAAACCTGAAATTCATGACACTATATTGTTATGAATATGCCCATCGGTAGTAACGCTATAACATCTTCGCCAGAGCTGCGTGATCTGGC
>JBDTJP010000050.1:0-3383 GCA_039935755.1 Saccharimonadales bacterium (SeqCode) | reverse complement strand
AACAAAGCCACCACTACGGCTAACAAAAAGCAAACGACGAAGAGTCAGGTGAGCGACGTGTCTATAGGCAGTTTAGGTGATTCGTATGATAGCTTTTTTGGATCTGGTATTAAAGAGTTTATACCTAGCAAAAAACAATCCACTCTCGATGCCTATAAAGACCTGGCTAGCGGATTTGATCTTGATGATAAGTTTCCTGCTAGTAAGTCTGTGTCGCTAGCGACACTTGGTATTGCCTATCTGTACTCAAGCAATAAAGACCAAAAAGATGGATACAGAGCCGAACTTTATCAGCTAGCATCAGGTCATTTGAAATCTCTACCAAGTGACATAAAAGATGACACATTCAGCCAATCTACACAGTCGCCAAAGGACACGGTCGCAATTTTTGATAAATATAAAGACACTACCCTTTCATCGTCTATGGAAAAAACTATTACTTCAAGCGGGCTAGCAAATGAGGTAACAACTAACCTAAAGCTTAATAATGTTAATGATTTGGTCAAATATAAAGTAGTCGTAATGAATTTTGATACAGGTAGCAGCGGCCAAAAGAAGTTTGCTTCTGAACACTACATGTTCGGTGCAGACCCAACAATGTGGGTAGAATCTGTCGGTGGTGACGCATACATACTATTCGCAAAGAATTATGCTACAGATTTTATAGCCGATGCAAATGGCGACACTCGACACAAAGTTATCCATGAATTTATACACGCACAAAGTCCATTCTTGTTGGGTGATTTGGGCCACAGCATAGAGGAACGTCGTGCTGAGTTATTCTCTGGTGATCTTTCTAGCTACTATGACGCCAAGCAAATGTTTATCTATACCGAGGTATTTAGCGGCATTAGTATGAACGATATGCTAGAAGCTGCGCCTACTAGCCCCGCTGACTTTTACATGGGGATATATAGTAAGTTTGGCGTAAAAACAGCTAATGATATTATTGGTAATACACCAGTGGCGTATCTAAGCGACCCGTCGTATGCTGTAAGTCAGACGCAGGCGTTAATTGACAGCATGGATGGCTTGACTGCTGGTGCAATCGATATTGGGCAAAAGGACAAACCCGCCATGGAGGCCCGCATGAAAACCAGGACCGATAAATTGTTCAAAGTATTCAAGACCAAGGATAAAGTCATACGAGATTTCGATAATAATGTCTCTGGCGGCTATGGGTTGCATCTTGCGGCCCAAACAATGAAGGATTACATAAATAGTCATTACTAGGTTCTAGTAATCCAAGTGTTTCCGTTAACGGATTGTTTAGGTTTTAATTTCTATACTTACCGGGCAATGGTCTGAGCCCATGACATCTGGGTGGATCTGGGCTGATTTTATGCTAGCTTGCAAGCTTTTGCTAGCTAGCCAATAGTCTATTCGCCAACCAACGTTACGAGCGCGCGAATTAGCCCAATGTGTCCACCAGCTATAAGCGTCTGTATCGCTTGGGTGGAGTGTGCGGAAGGTGTCTATAAAATTAGCCTGCATAAAGTTATCAAAACCTTCACGTTCTTCGTCCGTAAAGCCATGCTTGCCGACATTTGGTTTGGGGTTAGCCAGATCAATTTCGTTATGAGCAACGTTTAGGTCCCCACAGGCTAACACTGGTTTCTTAGACTCTAAAAGCTGTAAATAGCCCAAAAAAGCTGGGTCCCAGTGCTTGTGACGTAAATCCAGGCGGCTCAGGTCGCCTTTTGAATTTGGTGTGTACACGGTTACTACGTAAAAATCATCGAACTCGGCAGCTATTACACGCCCCTCTTGGGTCGGATTTCCGTACTGGTCGGCCTCTAGGCCAAACTCCTTGATGATAGAGTCTGGAAAGCCATTAACTACTGATAATGGTTTAATTTTTGTAAAAATTGCTGTGCCGCTGTAGCCTTTTTTGGCCGCCGAATGCCAATATTCTTCATAGTCCGGAAGATCTATCTCGGCCTGCCCCTGCTGTGCTTTTGTCTCCTGTAAGCATAAGATGTCTGGCTGGTGTTCTGCCATAAAACTCTGGAAAGCGCCCTTGTTTATGACTGCCCTGATACCGTTTACATTCCAACTATATAATTTCATATTACCTAGTATAGCTTAATCTGGTACACTAATATCAATGTATAAACGAGTTTTATTGAAACTTTCGGGAGAGCAACTTGCCGGCGAATTCGAAAATGGTGTAGATACCAAGGTTGCTAAATATATAGCCGAAGAAGTTAAAAAAGCCCAAGTATCTGGTTGCCAGATGGTTGTAGTTGTTGGTGGCGGTAACTTAGTAAGAGGCGCCGAGGTAGCTAAGCATGGCATAAAGCGTGTTACTGGCGACCATATGGGCATGCTAAGCGGCCTTATTAACGCTATGGCACTCACCGATATATTTGAACATAACGGGTTAGAAACGCGCTGTATGAGCAATATATTTGCTGATCAGGTGGCCGAAATGTACTCTTTTAGGCGGGCCGAGAAACACCTTGATAGTGGCAAAGTGATTATTGTAGCTGGAGGTATCGGACGACCATACTTTACGCACGATACAGCGGCTGTTAACATTGCCCTAGAACTTGGCTGTGACGCAGTACTTAAAGCTACTAAAGTCGATGGCGTTTACGACAAAGATCCTAACAAGTATCAAGACGCAGTTAAGTACGATACGCTCAATTATCAGCAAGCACTAGAAAGCGTTGACATAAAAGTGATGGATAAGGCCGCTATTGGCCTAGCCATGGAGCAAAAAATGGCGGTTGTAGTATTTGATCTCGATACAGAAAACAACATACTCCGCGCCGCTTCGGGTGAAAATGTTGGCACGATAGTAAGCTAGCAGTGTCGATATTAGTTATTACATAGACGTTGTGGCGCTTAGGTGATTAGTCTCAAACTATCATATGAAATCAACCAAACAAAAAGAGGAGCTATTTTGGCTCCTCTTTTACGGCTTCTCGGAACTATATATTAGTTCTAGTTGTTCAAGCTTTTTTGAACAATAGGTGCTTTAGAGCCACCTTCTGCCATAGCAGTTAGCGTAAAGCTAGTACATTCGTTACCAGTTGAGTTGTCACAGCCACTTGGTACTGTCTGGTATGAGTATACGTTTGCTCCTGGAGATGCGGCGTATGTAAAGTTAGTAGGACTCTTCGGGTCAGCCAGAGCATTCTGGTCTAGCCCTTTGAGGTTACCTGTTGCCCAGCCAGCTGTGGTCATATTCGCGAATGATGGGTAATTACCCTTTTCAGCCCAATATGCTTCTAGTTGACTAGCAGTTGCCTTTAGGTCTGTTGTTCGTTCAGTATCACGCCCCTTTTGCTGAATACCAGTAAATGTCGTAATAACTAATGCGGCCAAAATACCGATAACTACGATAACGATTAAAAGTTCTACGATTGTAAAACCTT
>JBDTJP010000049.1:0-5168 GCA_039935755.1 Saccharimonadales bacterium (SeqCode) | reverse complement strand
TGTCCAGGACTATTCCATGGGTTTGAGCTTTGGTTTGAACAATCGCGCACCGTGTTTCAAAATCTGGGTTTTGCATATCTATCTGCATTCCCCACGCAAAACGGCTAAGCAGACGCTCGGCCAGGGTGGGTATTTTCTTTGGAGGTTTATCGCTGCTAATAATAATTTGTTTATTTGCTTGGTGGAGGGCGTTAAATGTGTGGAAGAACTCTTCTTGGATCTTTTCTTTTCCGGCAATAAACTGCATATCGTCGACTATAAGGACATCGGCGCCACGGTAGTGTTTTGCAAAGTCAGTTGTCTTTTTAAAGCGCAGAGCATCAACAAACTCCTGAACAAACTGCTCAGTCGAGGCATATACAATCCTAGCTTTGGGATTATTGGCCATAACTTCGTTACCAACCGCCTGAATCAAGTGTGTTTTACCAATGCCGACGCCACCATAAACAAACATAGGGTTATATTTGGTCCCTGGCTCGGCTGCGATAGCTTGGCAGGCTGCATAAGCCAGCTCGTTGCCGGATCCAACAATGAAGTTATCAAACGTGTAACGTTCGTTTAATCCCTGCCTATAACTATGTGTAAGACTGGTTGTATTGGACGATGGTTGGCTTGCTGGCATAGGCTTTGGCGATGCATCCATAAGTGCTTGGTTGCTTAGTATCATCGGGTCTTCGTAAATCGGTCGTTTATTTACCCCAATACCAGAGTGGATTTTATATTCTACCTTTTCTGGGTTTGATCCATTCTTATTTAGAATCTCAAGCACCAAATCGTTATACTTGCGTTCAAGCTGTTGTTTTATAAAGACGTTAGGCACGCCGATTACAATAATATTGTCTTTGTCACGGAGGAGTTTGGTGTTTTTGAACCAAGTTACAAAACTGCCACGCGAAACGGTCAATTCTATTTCCCCCAAGACCGCTTGCCACAGATCGTTCTGCATTCCAACTCCTTTTATTACCTGTAACTATAACGGGTCCACTAGAAGTTTTCCACACCTTTGCAGATTCCACTACATAAATTTGTAGAAATCTATAAAACAGGGCAGAGCTTGTACACACGCAACAACCTAATCTGTTAAACTGTGGATAATTATTAAACTATAGTGTATAACTATCTATGATTAGTGGGTTAAATATTGTCAAAACTACGTCTCTTGGCTTAGTTTTACCAGTTATAAGTTGTACCAACAAACACTACATAGGTTACGAAATCGCAACTTATAAGGTGTAAATCATCAATAATATGGTATACTTTGTATCTAAACGTTCACAAGTAACCAATAACTCGAAGGATAAGTAATGCCAAAGCGAACACACCAACCAAAAAAGCGTCACCGAGCGCGCGTACATGGCTTCATGAGCCGTATGTCTTCTAAGGCTGGCCGAGCAGTGCTAAAGCGTCGCCGAATTAAAGGCCGCAACAAGCTCTCCGCTTAATTAACTAACAGCACTTTATTTGTGTTTTGGTATCTAAACCCTAAACTTACTATATGATTAGCCGTCAAAATAGATTCCATGGGCATGGCAGTTTGCGGTACGTTTACAGAAACGGCCAGACTGTTCGTGGACCACTGACAGTTATTAAATATGTACGCAACGAAAAACGCGACACTTACCGCCTAGCGGTGGTGGTTAGTAAAAAGGTTAGTAAATCGGCGGTTGTACGCAATCGTATTAGGCGCCGGCTGTACGAAGCAGTGCGCTTAGCTGCGCCAGACATGACTAGCCCGCACGATATGGTCATGACGGTATTTCACGAGCAACTTGCTACTATCCCTGCAGACGAACTTAAGCGATTAGTCACAGCACAACTTCGCCAAGCAAAACTCATTCCACACAAGACGTCGCCGTCTTCTCATGATAAGATAGTACACGAAGGAGAAACTGCATGATTATAGCCTCGTTATTTGAGGTCGTGATTGTTAAACCAATCTTTAACCTACTTGTATTAATATATGGCATTTTACCGGGCCATAACTTTGGTTTAGCCGTAATAATATTCACTATTATTGTGCGTATGCTTATGTGGCCATTGGTCAAAAAGCAGCTTCACCAAGCCAGGGCAATGCGCGAGCTTCAACCTGATATTAAACGCATCAAAAAATCTACAAAAGGCGACAAGCAAAAGCAGTCTTTGCTTTTAATGGAGCTATATAAAGAACGCGAAATCAGCCCATTCGGATCAATCGGTACATTAATTGTGCAGCTTATAGTTTTGCTTGGTTTGTACGACGCCTTGCGCCGAGTGGTTGCAGATCCTCACGCAATTATCTCCTTGTCATACACGTGGCTACACAGCCTGCCGTGGCTACAAACACTCCAGTCTAATATTCACGCATTCGATGCCTCGTTGTTTGGGGTTGTAGACCTAACCAGGGCAGCTATTAACAAGGGTGGCGGTATTTACGTGCCAGCTATGATTATTGTGCTTGGTAGTGCCGTAGCCCAGTTTTTCCAGGCTAAACAGCTAATGCCAAGTGACAAAGACGGCAGGGGCCTTAGGGCTATCCTAAAAGACGCTGGATCTGGCAAACCAGCCGAGAGCGGTGAAGTAAACGCAGCCGTTGGTCAAAGTACTAAGTACTTAATGCCAGTAATGATCATATTCTTTACGATTAACTTAGCGTCGGCACTTTCGCTGTACTGGTTAGCTAGCGGATTAGTAGCTTATTTACAGCAAGCCCGTATCTTATCCCAAGGTGAAAAAGAGATGGAAACCATTGCCAACAAGCCTGATTCAGTTAAAAAACCCAAGAAAGATCTAAGGACAATTATCGAAGGTGAAATTATAGAGAAAGACGAATCAAAGCCAAAACCGAAACCAAAAACATCTAAATCCAAAAAGAAATCCTCGAAATCGGGGGCTAAAAAAAGGAGGAAGAAATAATGGAAGAATCAATAAGCTACGCCAAGAAGTACATTGAAGATTTGTTATCATTTTTTGGGCTAAACACCGATGTTTATGCCACTAGCGAGGACGACGAAGTCATCGAACTCCAAATACCCAGCACTCACCTAAATGGTTTTTTAATAGGCCAGCATGGCGACACAATGCGCGCTCTGCAGTTTATAACTAGTAACGCCCTCCGTAACCAAGGCCTCAAATACAGCCGCGTAAACGTCGATGTAGCTGGCTACAAAAAGGCTCGTGCTGAGCAAGTAGCCGAAAGAGCCGCCGAGTGGATCAAGCAAGTCAAAGAGACTAACGAGATTTTAGAACTCCAGCCCATGAACGCAGCTGACCGCAGAATTGTACATAAAGAAGCCGGTGAAGCCGGGGTCTTAACAGAGTCAAAAGGTGAAGGTCGCGACCGCCACGTCGTCTTGAAGCCTGCTGAATCAGAACCTGAGCCTGAAGCTAAATCAGAATAGTCTACAACCTGACAAAGTAATGCTTAATCATGGCATGGAATAGCCTACGAAGTAACACAAACAGTTTACGCACTATGTCCCGCGTAGTCGGTTTGGTTGGCTGCGTGGGGGCGGGTGGCGGAGTAACTATCACTACAGGGGCTTTATCTATCAAACCGTCACAAGCATCATCTATGTTGTCTTTGTCGGCATCTTGGCCGCTATCCGGCACTACTTTACAACTACCGCTATCACCATTTGAACCGACAAATATAGTTTGGTAGACATCTACATCCTCATCAATGATATTTTTGGCGTAGAGGTGTAGAGTGTGGAACCCGCTTGGTACGGTGGCCGGTATGGTTACGCTCACGTCCAAGTTGCCTTTTGCATCTGTCGTAAACTCGCCTAGTAAAACAGGATCAGATGTCAGCACTAGTTGTACCGGGCTCGAGCCTTTAAGTGCCAAGTCTTTGCCATTATAGCTATCCATAACAGGGGCGCTGCGGTTTGCCTGACCTTCTTTGACGCCAGGGTAAAACCACATATTTTTTACGGGTTTATTAGAGTGTGGCCTTTGCAAAATCTCTGCATCACTAGCTAATAGTTGTAATTTCTTGGTTGGATCCGGCATTGGCATGGGCGCTGTTAATCTGGCGGTTTGCTTTAGAATCTCAGCTTCGAGTAACTTATGGCCCAGGGCATTGGGGTGAAAGCTTTCGTTCCCAATTGGGCCATGCACAAGCGGGACATTTACAATATCATTACCGGCTGTTAATCCGTTAACTGCGGTGTTCCAGCTGTCTGTCTGGCATAATTTATGCCCCTCAAATGCGTTCTCTACATCTACATAGTAAACACCGGCTTTATCGGCTGCTGTACGCACAACAGAGTTTAAGTAGCTGATATATTGGCGGGTAAAAGCTAACTCGCCATGATTTAAGTGAACGTTAGCGGCACAGTTGCCGTTTTCGTCGCCAACTTGCGGGTAGCCTATCACGTACACTTTAGCCCTTGGGTCTCCAGTGCTCTTGACGTCATTGTATACACCCACCAATCTATCAAATTGGGTGTTTACTTCGTTTACCGCTCCTAGGCGCTCTTCGTAGGTGTCGTAACATGTATCTGTACCGAGGCAGCGAGTTATCTTATCACCAAAACCAATATCGTTACCACCAACTGACATTGTGACTATTTTGGGCTGATACTTCTCAATAAACTTTCGTTGGGGTATTTCTCCGGCCACAAAATTTGAATACACGTTGTCGATGTCGCGGTCCTTTAGTTTTATGCCATCATGAACTTGCCCGATGTAGTTACTATTAGTCGTAAGTATGTCTTTAATTATTGCTCCAGAACATGCAACCGAATTAAATTGGCTGAAGTTGAGCTCCTTAGCAAGTAAAAACGGATACGCTCTTTCAGACAAATGGCACTTATTGTTCTTTACATCGGTGGTCGCTTTGTATTGATACGCTCCCTCTCCAGAGGCAAACGAATCACCAATCCCTAAATATTCATAACCAGGGTCGCTAAACCCTTGTGCTGATATCAAATAATGCGACCTTACTAAATTAACGCCGTCCGGTCGACTACCAGAATAAAGCTCCATGGTATTGTCGCCTTTGAATCTAACACCACTAACACCTGCAAAGCTAGGAATCCGTTGGTCTAGTATTGGCCAGAGGTTCAAAAACCTACATCGGCCGATCATATCGCTGCCTTCGGCACGGTCCTGGCAGGTACTTAAATCATATAATCTAAATAGCGTGAATCTGGCATCCGTAACAGCTACATATCGCCCATCTGGGC
>JBDTJP010000048.1:0-2973 GCA_039935755.1 Saccharimonadales bacterium (SeqCode) | reverse complement strand
GCGTAAGACAAGATGGGGTAGACCACCTCCTTGAGGTGTTCATTCTTGTTTAAGCCGAGTTCTGAAGGTGCTGCTTCGCTCATGTCTTGAATATAACACAAAAACGCATTTAAAGCAATAGCGGTTTGATACTTTAATTTAACCTTAGCTATCGCTCATGTGAGCTACTTGCTTTACTATAGGTAAATGAAGAGAACAACGCACACCCTAGAGCGGTTTTTCAAAGACAAAGACGGAAAAGTGGTAATAGGCCAGACACCGAATGCCCCTATATTGGTATGGGCAGTTTTGTTAGTTGCGAACCTTTTTATACACAACTCACACATCGGTACGCTGCAAAACGTGTTTCTTTTTGTATGGGCTTACCTAGAGCTCACCGACGGTGTGAATTATTTTAGGAAAGCACTCGGTGCTGTTATCGCGCTCGGCATTATTGTCGGTATTCTTATCTAATTAGAGCTGTAACACGCGTTTATTATTGGCACTTGCATAGTACCCCCGGGGGGTACTATAATAGAACTATGATTACAGACTTAAAGCAGCGATCACTACACAGGGCAAAGATACTCGAGGGCCAAATGCGCGGGTTGCAAAAGATGATTGATAACGAAGAGTACTGTATGGATATATTGACGCAGAGCCTTGCTATCCAAAAATCTATCGGCTCACTTAATAAACTTATCTTAGAAAATCACGTACGGACTCATATTAAGGAAAACCTTGGTTCGAAGTCTGTGAAAAATCAGGAAAAGGCCGTGGAGGAGCTACTTAACCTGTATAGTCTGACAAATATTAAGAGCACTAATTAGTAGGGAGAGTCTATGAATTACTTTGCACATGTAGAAGATGGTTACAGTATGATGAACGGCTGGGGCGGAAGTACGGGAAGCTATAGCCCATGGGGCTGGCTGTTTATGCTGGTGATGATGGCACTGGTTGTAGTAGCTGTCGTATTATTTATCCGCTTTATAGTGAATAATCAAACAGGCAAAAATAGTGGTGACGCCTTAGATATATTGAAACAGCGATATGCTAAAGGTGAAATAACCAAGAAGCAGTTTAGTGAAATGAAGCAAGACCTAAAGTAGGTAGTAATACGAGGAGGTTATGAGTGAATAGTAAGATACTGTATGGACTGATAATTGCGTTGGTTGTGGGTTTCGTGGGATTCGTTGCCTTTAGGAACGTAGACAAGGCACCGGAACAGTCGCGACCGGGTATTGCCCACGCTAATTTGGGCCGTGAACATGTAAAGTCTAAGGTGTATGGCGGCGATGAACCGCCGACATCTGGGCCGCATGCGGCAGATTTGCCTTGGAAGGCTTACAATGAAGAGATACCCGATGTTAACGCCATACATAATTTAGAGCACGGTGGAATATACATTTCATACCGCCCTGATTTGGCAAAAGATCAGGTAGACAAAATTAAGGCACTATTCACTGAACCATTCTCTGACCCTAATTTCACACCGAGGAAGGTTATTATTGCGCCACGAGCGAACAATAAGTCGCCAATTGTTATGTCATCCTGGCTCAGGAGTGAAAAGTTTCCGTCATACGATAAACAACCCATGATTGATTATTATTTAAAGAACCTAGGCAAAAGCCCAGAACCGTTAGCGAGCTAATATGGACCATTCACAACACGAACATGATAAGTCGGGTTCAAAAATGTACGCGTGTCCGATGCATCCAGAAGTCACATCAGACAAGCCCGGTATATGTCCAAAATGCCATATGGCACTAGAAAAGACTACGGCTAAGGGCGTGGAACATAAAGACCACGATAAACACGCTGGGCATAGCCCGAATATGTTCAAACAGAAGTTTTGGATAAGTCTGGGCCTTAGCGTACCGACATTACTATTTTCACCAACAGTGCAGTCGTGGCTCCACTTCAATTTGTCTTTTAATGGTAGCCAATTTATTCCGGCAGTTTTTGGAACGATTATCTTTATATACGGCGGTTTAGTATTTCTCCGTAGCGCTCGTGGCGAAATAGCTGCCAAGCAACCGGGTATGATGACGTTAATATCGATGGCGATTATTGTAGCGTTTGGCTACAGCTTTGGCGTAACGTTTCAGCTAGTAGATGGCATGGACTTTTGGTGGGAGCTCGCGACATTAATTACCATTATGTTGCTTGGGCACTGGTTAGAAATGGCGTCAGTATCAAACGCTCAAAGTGCGCTTGGTGAACTGGCCAAGTTACTACCAGACGAAGCCGAATTGCTCGATAAAGCTGGCCACACTAAAAAGGTAGCAGTCGCAGAACTCGCCCTAGGCGACTTGGTATTAGTTCGCCCCGGCGCACAGGTCCCAATTGACGGCAAAGTCGTAAAAGGCGAGTCTAAAGTAAGCGAAGCGATGCTCACGGGTGAGTCAAAGACGGTAAAAAAGACTGTCGGTGCCAATGTTTACGCCGGGACGATTAATACAGCCGGCTCGCTAACAATTGAAGTCAGTAAACTCAGCGGTGATACGGCGCTTGCTGGTATTATGAAACTTGTCGAAGATGCCCAGGCTAGCAAGTCAAAGACACAGGTTCTAGCCGATAAGGCGGCCTTTTACCTAACCTTTGTGGCACTCGGTGCCGCAATATTAACAGTTGTAGGCTGGACAATCGCCGGTGCATCACCGGGCTTTATATTGCAGCGCGTTGTTACGGTGCTAGTGATTGCATGCCCGCACGCACTTGGCCTAGCGATTCCACTGGTGACAGCGATCTCGACGACATTGGCGGCCAAAAATGGCCTATTAATACGTCAGAGAATTGCGCTTGAATCAGCCCGCAATATTGATGTTATTTTGTTCGATAAAACAGGCACACTAACCGAAGGCAAGCTCGGCGTTGTCGATGTTATTGGCGAAGACACAGACGAAGTAATGCAGCTTGCAGTAGCGCTTGAAAACGAGTCCGAACACCCAATTGCACAAGCGATTGTAGCCTATGGCCATGCTAAAAAAGTTA
>JBDTJP010000047.1:0-2898 GCA_039935755.1 Saccharimonadales bacterium (SeqCode) | reverse complement strand
ATTGGGGAAGAAAATTTTAATACCATACTAGCAAAGTTAACTAAATAATTTTGTTATTAACGTAAATGAGAGCATAGTTGAAATTATGAGTAAAGTAGTTATAAAAAGGTTTCCAGATGACAATGTATTTGGCTCAAGCGGTCCAGCAATAGCGAGGTGGGCAGATAAGCATAATGCACGCATTGTAAGCCAATCGGCCAGTAAGGGTTGGCTTACTGTTTCATTTGAGATTCTCGATCAAGCACCAATTGCCATTGAGCATACAATCTATAGGGGCCCGTCCTCTACGATTATTCAAACGCGAGAATTGACAAACGAGGAGCTACGCGAGTCGATTGGGGCGGAGATAAGGCGTGAAACCGAAAATTCTCAAGAAACTCGTGTAGCTGTAACGCGCTTAGAGGAATCCAAAGAGACTAAGTCGGAAAAGCCTAAGAAGAGTTGGCGGAAACGTTGATGAATGATGAGCAAGCAATTAGCCAATCTGTAGATGCATTCAATAATCTTTGGGACGAAGATAGGGCAGTGCTGAATAGCATTAATAGAAAAATACAAAGCCATGTTGGTGTTTGGGGTATAGAAAGGGGTGGGGAGAAAAATGTTGACGGGTCGATAGAAATGCCGTGGATGGAAAATGATCCGCTTATTCTTGAATTTATAGAGTTTATGTACAAGAGGGAGCTCTTACCGGGCTTTTACTGGGCTAAGTGGACCGAAGGCTCCGAACTGTTCGCATCTAAAGACCTGACTAAGTTCGATGACATAGATCTCAAGACAGCCCTTAAGCTCATCTATATGGCAACTCGTAAGGAGCGTATTACTGATGGTACGCTAGCTAAAGCATTCGAGCTAGGTGGCTTTCCGAAGTTGGTTAATCGACTTGCAACGCTTGGGGGAGAGCCAAGATGACTAATGGTTCTATCGGCGCAATCGTCGGTGATATTGTCGGCTCGATTTATGAGTTCGATAACATCAAGACGAAAGATTTCCCCTTATTTGGGGATATGAATGAGTTTACCGATGACACCGTTATGACCGTTGGTACTATGCAGGCATTAATGGATGGCGCAACAGAACAAGATTTTATTACTGCGTACCAAACGCTTGGCAATAAATATTCCTCAAGTTATGGAGTTAGCTTTCAAGACTGGCTACTAGAAAAAGCGCCACAACCATACAACTCGTGGGGCAACGGTTCGGCTATGCGAGTAAGTCCTGTGGCTTGGTTCTACGACAACCTTGATGATGTCGAAAAAGCTGCACGAGTATCTGCGAGAGTGTCACACAATCACGCAGAGGGCGTGAAAGGAGCAGAGGCTACTGCAGCTGCTATTTTTATGGCTCGTACTGGCAAGACCAAACAAGAGATTAAGAGTTATATAGCGAATAAATACGAATATATACTAGATTTTACACTAGATGATATTCGCCCCACCTATGACTTTGACGAGTCATGCGCTGGTACTGTTCCACCTGCTATTGTGGCTTTTTTGGAGAGCACGGACTTCGAGGATGCTATTCGTAATGCAATTTCAATCGGCGGCGATAGTGATACGTTAGCTGCTATTACAGGCAGTATCGCTGGGGCTTTTTATGGGGTGCCCGAAACAATACACACCAAGGCTTTGTGCTACCTGACAGAGGGTTTGAAAAGTATAGTAAAGGAATTTTACCAAAAAACATCACGCAAACATATCCAACTAAAACAGGTATCTCTACCCTAAATCAGGCTAAGTAAAGTTTGTTCAAATTAATAGTACAGCATCCAAAGAAGTAGCTTTTTATATTATGGGGGTACATAATAGCTGGATGGATTACTGGGATTTATTTGATGGCTCGAACGATGTTGCAAAACAAACCTACAGTGATAATCTAGAAATTTTCGATCCTGCAATTGAGGCTTGGAACAGTTTTAATCTACTAAAAATATACAATGGCTTTTATCATGATTCCACCATTTTTGTTACATATAGAATACATATGGATAAATCGCTCAGACGGGCAATATCGTCATGTACGACACTGGACTACGACCAAGCTTTATATAATCTGCGTCTCGCAGTCGAGTATGCAGGAATTACATTGTTTGTTTACGGTGATTTTCAGAGAGCAAAAAAGATATTCGAGGATGGTCAACATGATGGTTTTGATACTGAAATGAGGAAAGCCTCGATTGATTACCTGAAAATAAACTTACCTGAAATATCTGAACGTTTAAGAGGTCTCCATACTGCAGCCGATCAATTTGGAAGCCATCAATCCATAGCCCTTCACGGGAATTATATATCTTTTTCTGAAGGCAATAAATTTAGAGTTGTTCCACTTGGTAGTTTCAGTACTGAGATGACGGTCGGAATATGTGGGATAATAATGGGCGTTATTTTAGAAGTTCAGTTAGCACTGGAGTCATTACCAGCACCTCAGTGGATAAAGCTAGGGGTAGATTTACACGATAAGCTGGATGTGCTTCAAGGTGAACTCAATACCATGCAGAAAAAGTATAGATATTTGTATAAGTAACACTACCTACATCTTCAAGCATAGAGCTGTGCATTTAAGGTAGTACAATAGGTTTTAATATGTTGTACACTCAGGAATTTATCGATAATCTACCACCAGTATATCCATTTGAGAATCCATGGGTTGTTATGTTTTGCAGTGTCGAGGTAAAGAAGCCTATGAGAGACATGATAGAGTTGTGGTACGGAGAGCTGCCAGAGTACATGAAACCTAGGTTCAAAGACAAATTATTAAGTATAGACAATAATGTCTTTATATCCGCATTTCATGAGTTGGCGATATACCGCTACTGTATCGAAGAGGGTTGGGAGGTAGAATATGAGCCGACCCTAAGTAATGGATTGACGCCTGACTTATTGGTACGTTCTAAAGAATATG
>JBDTJP010000046.1:0-3051 GCA_039935755.1 Saccharimonadales bacterium (SeqCode) | reverse complement strand
CTGCACTAATTGCAATAACACCCTTAGAATTTAATCCAGCGACATGAATACCATTTACATTTACAGTAGCGCCTCTAATTTGAATTCCAGATACTCGCTCTGCCTCTGTTACAGCATGTACAATAGCTTCTGATACGTCATCCATATGAGAAACCACACCCTTACGCATACCAATATTAGGTGCGTTGCCATGGCCAACAATAGATATTTCACCAGACTGGTCTGTCTGAAACATACCAACTACACACCTAACGGCGGAGGTACCAATATCTAATCCGAAAAAATAATTCGGCGATGAATCGCGCATGTTGCCAGTATAACGCTTATCCTACCGTCATACAATAAAATATGTCTTAAGAAAGTTTTGTTAGGACTTCTGCGCCGTTTTGAGTAATAAGAACCGTGTCCTCAAAGTGCGCGGCCATAGACCCATCCACCGTACGAATCGTCCACTGGTCCCTGTCGGTGCTTATCTTGTAGCCGCCCAATGTCGCCATTGGCTCAATAGCTATAGTCATACCAGCGCTTAGCTTCATGCCTGTACCTTTACGGCCATAGTTAGGGATGTTTGGGTCCTCGTGAAAATGATGACCAACTCCATGCCCCACTAAATCACGTACGATTCCATATTTGCCTGCGTCTAGTACTGATTGTACGGCAGCCGCAATATCTCCAACCTTAACGCCGTCACGAACCACCTCTATGCCAGCCCTAAGCGATCTTTCCGTTGCAAGTAGGAGTCGCTCAGCTTCTGGCGACGCTTTGCCTACAATAACCGTACGCGCAGAGTCAGTTATCATACCCTTATAAGTAACACCGAAGTCCAAGCTAACAATGTCACCATCATTAATAATATGGCTGGGTCTTGGAATACCATGTACAACTTCATCATTAACAGATATACATATGACGTCTGGGAATCCGTAATATCCCAAGCAGGTAGGCTGACCACCGAGCGATCTTAGTTCTTTTTTAGCAATTTCGGCGAGATCTTTTGTAGACATACCTGCTCTTATATCGTGAGAAAGTTTTGTCAGGACAGTGGCTAGCATTGCACCACTTTCACGCATGGCCTGAATTTCGTCCGAAGTTTTGACCTTGGTCATCATATCTATTGGCTTAGAGCTTGCCGGATGTCGGCGTGCACATCCTCTATCGGTCGATCACCGTTAATATCATAGACAGTTACGCCAGCTTTTTTAAAATCCTCTAAGACCGGCAGAATTGTCTGTTCATACTCTTCGAAACGCTTTGCTATAGCTTCATCGTTATCGTCTAGACGACCTCTCGAGATTAAACGTTCGCGCACAACAGACTTATCGGCAACAATATGAACAACAGCCGTAATACTCAATAGTTCGTGCTTCATTTGGTTTAAAAGCCAATCAGCTTGCTGGACGGTTCGGGGAAATCCGTCTAATATAAATTCTTCTTTGGTATCAATCATCTGAAATATCTTGCGTACGAGCTCAATAATCTCTTTGTCGCTTAGCAACTCGCCAGCTAACATAGCCTTACGTCGCTCTCCGCTTATTAGCATACGCAAAAATTCACCAGTAGAAAGCCAGGCATACCCAAACTCATCAGCTATACGCCGACCTTGTACACTCTTACCGACACCGGCTACACCCATAAATATGATCATTCTGCTAAAAGTTCCTTCACTTTATCAGCTATACGGCCACCATTAGCCCTGCCGCTAGTCTGTTGTTTTACAATACCGATAACACGCCCCATATCCTTTATGCCAGCAGCACCAGTGTCTGCAATCGCCTTCACTATGAGTTTACTAAGATCCTCTTCACTCATTTGCTCTGGTAAATATCCTTCTATAACGGCTTTTTCAGCAATTTCGGTATCAGCTCTGTCTTGCCTGTCGCCATCTATGTACATCATTATGCTTTCACGGCGTTTTTTGGCCTCTTTACTAAGTAATTCGATCACTTTTTCTTCAGCTAGGCCTGTATCTCTAGCTCCTTCAGCTACTTCGGCGTACAAGATCACACTCTTAAGGCCCCTTAGGGTCATAGTGGTTGCCTTATCTTTAGCTAACATGGCTTGTTTTAAGTCTCGGTCAATCTGTTGCTTTATGGTCATTTCCAGAGAAGTTTACCAGAACTACCCCTTCTAACGCAAAAGGATTTTGGAATCGTAAGGTGCATGGCTTCAATTTTAAGATAGACAAAAAACACAGAGGTTAAGTATCCTCCGTGCTAAGTCGGCTATAGAATTACTAGCGCTGTCCGAGTTTAAGCTTCTTCATCTTGATCGCTTTGCGTTCACGACGAATAATAGCCTTACTACGACGATCGCGTTTGCTCATAGGCTTTTCAAAAAACTCAGCCTGTTTCGCAGCGGCAACAACACCCGCCTGTTGGACTTTACGTCCAAAACGACGAATTAGGTTCTCTACCGATTCTTTAGAATCTTTTCTTGTAACTTGTATCATAACTCCGTGAGATTATAGCCTAACAGATGTACTTTTGCAAGTAAATGCTAGGATTGGTGTATAGACTGCTGCTTTTTCTGTGACAAACGCTGTGATTTTAACACTATACTTTGTAATTCTTTGAATATTGGGAACTGTTTGTTGGTGTGGTATATCTTGGTATTGCCCTGTCTCTCAGAAATTAAAAACCCAATCTTCTCAAGGCGCTTAAGTTCGCGCTGGATGTTACCGGCATCTTCCTTTATAAGTTTTGCAAGACCACGAACATGAGTCCTGAAATCAGGATACTTTGCATAGACTACAATAATTTTGCGTCGTACTCGGGAAGTTATAAATACATCTAACATAAGCTTTTATTGTCACTCCTACAACGTAAAGTATAGGCAACTTTGTACAACATTTCAATAGATTTTTATTTAACAGCTATAATGGACCTATGTATTACCGTGTATTAGTAGCTAGCCCACGTTATCATGGCAAAGAAAGCCTAACCTACGAGTGGGATAAAAAGCTCCAGATGGGGCAATTAGTTCAGGTGCCATTGCAGCAAAAGGGTGTGCTGGGAATCGTAGAACAACTAGTAGATAAGCCCACATTTAAGA
>JBDTJP010000045.1:0-8395 GCA_039935755.1 Saccharimonadales bacterium (SeqCode) | reverse complement strand
CCTATAGTGCTCGACTTCTTTTTCATCCCAAACACCTTCCTGTGGCTCTATACGGGACCACTCTATCCCAAACCGAAAAGCATTAAGGTGCAGTTGCTTAGCGATATCAAAATCTTCTTCGTAGCGATTGTAATGATCAACGCCGTCCCCTGATATATAGTTGTCCGGGTCTTCGGCCCTTGATTTAACATCATCCCAGCTTGGCAACGTGCTATAACGCTGATGCGCAGTATAGGCCAAATCCTTGGCGTGCTCTTGCTCCCAGACTGTCCATTGGTTAGTGTTGCCACCTTCTACTTGGTGGCTTGCAGTACTTGCACCCCAAAAAAAGCGCTTCGGGAATATATCTGTGTTTTGATCTTCCTTCATAATACTAATGATTATAACCTAGTTTAATGTGTTAGTAGGATTACCGCGCGATGATGCTTCGGCTTCCACGAGCATAAGTTCATCAAATAGCTGTTCGGCGTCGTACGTGGTGCCCCTCTGCCATTCGTAAAAAGAGTTGTGTAGCTTAACGTCTACTTCGCGAAAGGACGACACAACCGTATCTATATCTGCTGGCTGGCCATCAACTGAGCTTGTTATAAGAGATGGCTCAAAACAAAACATCAGTCCGGCGTCTTCTACGGTGGGGTCTTTTGGAACCACTAATTTGAATGTTTTAGAATAAGAGTCATCCTCAGTTATGCCATTTCTGTGAAATAATCTCTCTAGTATTATTGTGTACGCATCACCCTCCTCGGGGCTTGGACGGGATCCTTCGCTTTTAAAAATATCCCTACGGATGTCAAACCTTATGCTAGACAAAGCAAGAGGATATAAAACAAACGGTCTAATGTCTGCAAGAATGCCATCAATCTCACGCCAGTCACTTGTTAGCACCTCAGTGTTTGTATGCCTATAAGCTCCCTCGCCCCCGTTGCCTGAGTCTATAATCTCATCCAAGTAATCGCGCAGGCATTCAGCAGTATCTCTATCTATTAAGCCGTAATCCTCATTGTGATGCTCTAACGCCTCACGACCGTTTAGTGTTTCACTCATTAAGTATATTTATAGCAGGTATTCGAATAAAAATATGTTGTATTATATTTTTGAAAAAATAGTCGGTAAATAATTACAGTATTTACGTATTAATAACAGATGTAATCACTAGTTTTTGTGTGACTTGGAGTTGGGCCGATGACGCTTGTGTTGGTGGTATGCAAGAAGCGGTCTACGCTTATCTAGCTGGTCAATGTACTGCTCGTACTTATTATAAAGGTTTGAGTATTGTCCGTTGGGTGTCAATAGTTTTAGTAATCGGTTCTTGGAATCTAAGTATTCTACCAAGCTATAAAAATCGCCATCACCAGATACTAAAACTGCCTTTTGATAGTTTGGTAGCTCTTTCATTGCCCAAAGCACCAAGTCGGCGTCGACATTACCTTTAGTCGGGCGCTTCTCTTCCTCTTTTTCGGGTTCACCAGGTTTTGGCTCTACCACTTCGGGGCGTACGCGGGTCATATCAAAAGTTGGTTTAAGTACAATTGCAAATCCAGTTTGATGTAGCTGCTCGTACATCGCCTCGAACTCTGGCACATAACCTATGAACATAAACGCTTTATCAACCCCATACTCGTCAGTTAAGAACTTACGGAACTTACTCCAGTCCATCTTCCATCCAAATTTCTGGATTCCGACGTTTAAGTTCTGGCTATCTATAAAAGCATAGACCTTGGGCTTTCGTTGTTGTCTGACAAACGGCTTAATCATGGGTCTATCATAACATTTTATTAAACTTACTGCGTTTTAGCTGTAATTTCACACACTAATTTCATGCTCTATTAAGGTTTAAAACTAACAGATTCTTCGCCAAAATGTTTCTCTAGTCGGGCTTTAATAGACCCAGGATGTCGACCCATTTTATCAGTCATTTTTTTGAGTGTTACTTTTGATCCATCGCCGAACAATTTGAGCAATTTAGCGTCGTCTTCTGGCGTCCAGGGCATATATGCATTCGGGTAAGACTCACGCATTTTAGCAAGTTTTTTAGACCACGCACCTGGCTCTTTAGTTGTTGGTTGCTTTTCCACCTCTGTTTCACGTTGCCTAGCTCGCTCACGTAAATGAACAAATTTTTTATCATCGGCTCGTGATCGTTTGCGTAAATAGCCATCGATCTCCAGCGCTACTGGGCTAACCCTCAATGCCATTTGGTTGATTCCTACAAGGCTTAGAGTAGCCAAATTACGAACTCTAGAAAGTGCCACATAACCCATTCCTTCTACAAACGCCTTTCGCAAATCAATCCGCGCCGCGTCTAGCGTCATTCCTTGGCTTTTGTGAACAGTAACTGCCCAGGCTAGTCGGATCGGTAATTGGGCTACACTTGCACGTTTTTTATCACCATCGCGAAGCTCCCAAGTATCAGGGGAAATCGTAAGTTCCCTGCCATTCTTTAGCCTAACCTTTGGGTGGTCAGTCGACTTATCGAATCCAATTACAATACCGAGCGAACCGTTTACATACTTCTTTTCGGGGTTATTTTTTATACACATTATCAGTGCGCCCTCTTTAAGCACTAAGTCCTCAACAGCTAGGCATGACCTTTTAAGTGTCTGTACATAGCCATCTTTACCAACCTGAACCATCTTGTAGTGATGTTCTTCGCCTGGTAGCAATGCTAATTTTTTAGCGTTTATACTATCTACATCTACGTTGGTTGTGTGCAGCTCGGTTACATCAATATCAGCATCGGCTAGCTTAGTCCGCTCCATAAGCGCCTCTACATGGTGACGGTGTAAATCATCGTCGCGCATAGCGTTTAAAATGCTTAAGAACATGTCATCGTCTTGGCGATGCTGCTCGGTAAGATAACAAATAACTGGGTCTAGCTCCTCCCAAGCCTTCGAAAACACTACGAATTGACCACGTTCTTGGCCACTACGCGTAACTGGCGGTAGCTGGAAGAAATCACCACATAAGATAACTTGAATGCCACCAAACGGCTTATTACTCCTACGGACCTTGCGGGCAATCTCATCTACCATGTCTAGTCGATAATGATGTAGCATCGAAATTTCATCGATTATAAGCACGTCTGTTTTGGTTATAGTATCCTTGCGCGCCTTGGTCAAATTTTCATGAAAATCTGGCGGCAAGCTATCGTGTATGCCGATACCGCTCCACGCATGTATTGTATTGCCGCTTAGGTGAGTTGCCGCAAGCCCTGTTGTCGCTGTAACCGAAACATGTCTGCCGTCTCGTTTGGCCCGTTTAATAAAATCGTTAAGTACATACGTCTTGCCTGATCCGGCCGGACCGGTTAGCAAAACATTGTGGCCATCCATCAAAATTTCTAAAGTTAGTTCTTGGTCCATAGACATCCTATTATAGCGGTTGTCTTACCCTTTTAGGGATTTTAATTTGTCGGTTCTGCTTTTTAGCAAGCTCACACTCAGTAGTACCGCGGTGGATATGATGGCATAAATCGTGAAGACAGTTTGCCCAATTGTACATTCTGCCAGAGTTGATACGTTGAGTGGAAGCTGAAGTAACTTCAGTCGCTATGGTATAATTTAGGCATTAATAACACTAACGCTTAATATAGACAGGATTGATATTTATGGATCCACAAGACACATCGAAAGATAATAATACCGACTCGCAGCAACCAGACGGCTTAGCGCCAGAAACAATTATCGCACCGACAGTTGGTAGCTATAACGCTTTTTCGGATGTTACAAACACCCCTCCAGAGACAGCCAACACCCCCGAAGTTGATCCACCGCAAGATAGCAACGTGGCGCCGATTGATTCTCCATCACCATTAAACGCGGGCACCACCAACAGCACTGCTGGCACAACAACAGAAGAACAACCAGAGCCGGTACCCGCTTTGACCACCCCCACCCCGCCACCAGCTAAAAAGTCTCGAAAGAAGCTTTTCATTATTGCTGGCGCGTCTAGTTTGGCATTAATTTTATTGGTAAGCGGATTCGTATTCGGGTATTACATTCCTAACCAACCCTCGAACGTGTACAAAACTGGTATGAATCGTTCTGGCCAAGCAATCGATAAGCTTGTTGAGCGAACTACTAGCGAAAAGCAGCTAAAAACCTTCGACAAAACCGAAGCAAAGGCGAACCTTAACGTAGAGCTTGGCGCTTCAAAGTTTTCGGGCAAGATAGAATCTAAGTTTAGTGCATCAAAAATTGATGGCGCCCTGACCATTACATCAGAGCCAGAGAATGAGGAAAAACAAGAAGCTAGTCTAAAAATACTTAGCGACTTAGCTAAAGATCATCAATTCCCAGATATTTATTTGCAAGTAACTGGACTGCGTTCATTTGGATACGACCAAATGATACCTCAATTAGCTCAGTACGACGGTAAATGGATCTCGTTTAACGAGGACTTTATCAAAACTTTGGGTATCGACAAAGGCGCATTTAACGGTGATAAACAAATAAATCAGGCGGACGCCGTGGAACTAGCTAAAGTAATGTCTTCGGCTATGAACAAGTACGTATTAAACGGAGACACGAGCAAGTCAGTACTAGAGAATCGAAAGTTTATTGGTAAAGAAAAGTCTGATGGAGTTAATGCTTACCACTATAAGGTTGGGGTCAATAAAGCCAACTTAAAGAATGCGTGTAAGCCTGTATATGATAGCCTAATAAATACTAGCATCTATAAAAAAATAGCTAGTTCTACCGGGGACAAAGACAAGGCGTCCAAAGCCAAAGCCGATGTCGAAGCTGTCAATAACTGTGAAGACAACGCCGATAAGGTCGACACAAGCAAAACTATCGATATGTGGATTGACGGTAAGAACAAACTAGTTCAAAAGATACGATTGCATGACGATAACGACCCAAGCGCCTACACCGACATAGGACAAAACTACCAAGGCGGTGACAAGATATCATTCTATGCGCACTACAACTCGTCTAAGTCAAAGGCGGACGTAAAGATGACGTTCGACTCAGACATGAAAACTAACATTAGTAGTGGCACAATCGTCGCTAGTGGTGGTGACTCCGAAAAGTTCAAAGTTAACGTAGACTACACAATCAAGCCATACAACGGGGACATAAAAGTCGACAAGCCAGAAGGATCAATTCCAATAAAGGACGTGCTGAGTAGCTTAGGACTTAGTACGGATGGCATTGGCGCAACTAGTTCAACTGACACAAGCACATCTTCCTCTTCAGTACAGAGCGGCGCTAAAGACACCGAAAGAAAAGCTGATATTAGCGCAATAATGTCCAACAACGAGGCCTACTGGGCCCAAAATGGCTTTTATCCTTCACTTGCACAGCTTAACGATAAATCATGGCGAGCAGCTCATTTTAATGAAGTAGACGAGGCAGCTTTTATAGACCCGAGTGGCTCATCAAACAAGCTGAATGCCGGGCCAGCTACTGCGGGTCATTATGGGTACGAAGTCTCCGGGTGCGCAGGTAATAATAAAGACGAATGCAGCGATTTTACATTAACCGCGATGTTAAGTGACGGAACATTACTAACCAAAAAATCATTAAACTCGCTCTAAAATATATTGCTGCCCAATGCGTCTAACTGTTCCATATCGTTAGCACTAATTTTAAAATCAAAAATATCTATATTTTCGGCTAGCCGTTGCCTGCTGCTGGATTTAGGTATTGGCACAATCTGGTGCTCGACAGCCCACCTGAGCATAATTTGAGCGCTAGTTTTATAATACTTACTAGCTATTTCTCTCAGTAATTCATCTTGTAATTTAACACCGTGGGTCAATGGGCTATAAGCTTGAATCGCTATTCCCTTTGACTTACAAAAATCAATTAATGGTTTTTGCTTTTTATATAAAAACGGTTGGCATGGTATTTGATTGACTGCCGGCAAGACGGTTGCAATTGATAACACGCTCATGATATCTGCACTAGAAAAATTAGACACACCAATGGCCCTAGCTCGCCCGCTGGCTTGTATCGATTCCATTGCGCGCCAAGTGTCCTGAATCTTTCCTTCCACTGGCCAGTGCACTAAGTAAAGGTCTACGTAGTCCAATCCAAGCCGCTCAAGCGACGCGTCAAAGGCCTCGACGGCCGATTCTCGTCCTTGGTCTTCGTTAGCTAGCTTGGTAGTTATAAATATTTCCTCACGAGGTATGCCACTAGCCCTAACTGCCTCACCCACTGCCGCCTCATTATCGTAAGCTCTCGCTGTATCTATCAAGCGATATCCCAGGCTGATGGCATTTTTTATGTTGTCGGTGGACGAATTGTTAAGTCCGGATCCGATCTCCCATGTACCTAGGCCTATTAACGGCATCATCGTATTGTTATTTAGTTTGATTGTTGAATCCATGCCTATAATTATACCAGTATGATGAGCGCAGTATTAAGCAAGCTACAACGAACCTGACTTTACACGTCGATTATATTCACCAAATGTCATGTAGGTTTTTGTGTCTTTGACTTTGTCTACGAACAAAATGCCATGCAAATGGTCAACCTCGTGCTGCAAAACGTGAGCAACAAAACCGCTAAAATCCTGTTCATGCTCCAGCGCATTTTCGTCTAACCAGCGCATACGTATCTTTTTGTAGCGCATCGCCTTAGCGTATAATTCCGTACCACTAATACACCCCTCCCACATACCCGTTCTATTGCCATAGGTTCGGACTATTACTGGATTAATAATTACAAGTTCGAAAGGCTTCAAATCTTTCCTAGTCGGTGTCGGTTTAATGCCAATTACACTCAGAGCGATAGACGACCCAACTTGTGGCGCCGCCAGCCCTACCCCATACGCCCGATTCTTTAGCGTGTGTTGCAAATCCCCAATGAGTTGCTGCACTTCGGGAGTACTAATTTCGGCCTTAGTTAAGAGCTTAGCCTCTGCTCGTAGCACTGGATTACCAAAGTAAGTTCGGCGTAATATCTTCACTGGTCTAACCAATAATACTAATAGCCTTAGCGACAACTAGGACGATCGTTAGAACTGCTGTCATTGATTGCGCTAGCATTAACATCTTTGCCCGTTTCGTAAGCGGCAGAGTGTCAGCAGATGCAAAATTAGTCACGTTCGTACCAGACAGATATAAATAATCGACAAACCCTGGTTGCCAATGCGATTTTGACAAGTGTGGGTATGTGTTCTGCGGGAATGCAAAATCTTCTTGCATTGGTGTGTTTGTCGCACGCCTGTCCGGGCCACCACCATCAAGCTCCCAATACCAAAGTCCAAACATAAGTATATTTGTCAGATATATGACCGTGCCGTTAAGCAACAAATCGCGTCCTTGTATGCTAGCACCACCATAAAACAATGCATCAAGAAGAAGTACTAAAGAGAATATATTCGCAACCGTTATCACCGCAATTGTGCCAATCATGATTGTTCGTCTTGACCTAGATATTTTGCTATATCCACTAGGAGTAATCACAATTAATATCAGCAGCAGGGTTAACTCTATGCCTATAAGTAAGTATTTGTTGTAAGGCAAGAAACTAGAATTAGTTACTGCCTGCAGAGCGGTAACGGCTATTATTACACCCAAAACATGCCATATTGGATCATGCGTCTTTTGAAAAACCTTACTCATCTTAGTGGCTATTATATTACAGCTAACCGTCGAGTCATAACTAATATATAGTATTCGGTTATTTAGTTAGTCTTTGGGACCGAGCGTTATTCGCCCACTCATCGGCCAACTCGTTACCTTCTGTCCCCACATGGGCACGTACCCACGTCAATTTAGCTTTTGAGTTACGATAAAGCGGACAAACTTTTTGTACAATATCTAGGTTCTTTATCGCTCCACCCTTTTTACGCCAACCATCAGCTTCCCATTTTAACGACCATTTAGTTATTACATTTATCCAGAATTCACTATCGGTATTTATCTCACAAGCTTCTCCGTTAGAGTGTTCCAGGGCCGCTATCAAGGCCATACCCTCCATCCTGATGTTAGTCGAGTCTTTGTCAAACCCCAATCTAACAGGCTGGCCGCTTTGAACAACCGCAAAGCCCCCCGGGCCGGGGTTGGGACTGCAGCTTCCATCTGTGTAATATACGCTCATAAGATAATAATTATACTGGTCATTTACGTTTTGGTTGTATCTACTTTCGCCAAAGTCTATTTACCAATGATTGTTATATTTTCTTCTGGACTGTCTGCGTCAGGTTCACTAGCTTGCTCTGTTTCTTCAACCGGTACATTAGCACTAGGCGTTATACCGAGAGTACTTTTAGCATTATCGGCAGTTTGCCTAGACTTCACCTTCACGTCATCTATCGTGGCCCTCATGTCTTTTGTCATATCAGTCATATTTTTCGTTAGACTACCCACAGATGTTTCTATCGCCTTTTTGGTATCGTTAAGCTCTTTACTAATCGCCTTCAAGTCATCAATAAATCCCAT
>JBDTJP010000044.1:0-4919 GCA_039935755.1 Saccharimonadales bacterium (SeqCode) | reverse complement strand
CTGGCAATACGCGGGATAATCGCGTCATAGCCTTCAAGTGTCTTGCCTTTATAGCGGAGAATCGGGCGACTCTGCTCTATCACTGCATGACAATGCTTGTACTTGATAACATCGACTTCGTGACCACGACGAATAGCCTCTTCTTTGAGGCGCTTGGTGGTATAGTTGGCGGTGCCGTTCGACAAAATTGCGATTCTCATAGAGTGTCTCCAGGGGTTGTAGGACTTAGTTAGACTGGCTTAACGAAATTATGCTTAATATCTACAATAAATTTGCCGCGCAAGATATTGCGACCAACTAGCACAGGATACTTCTGCGTCGAGCGGTTCGCAAGTGTAAACCTAGCTTTTATGCGTTTGCCCGCAAGTCGAACGGATAGCTTAACCATATATCTTTCTTCACTGATGCCATTAGAAGGAGTCACGATGCGCCTGCCGAAGTCTCTTGTGGTAATGATTTTGCCGTCATACAACGGGTGCCCTTCGGCGAATAAACAGAAGGTCAGTTTGCCTTCAGCCTCCGTAACGCTTGAAGCCCAGATAGTGGAAGTACGTGCGCCGGTATCAATACGTGCTGGTACCGCCACAAGCCCGAGCCCTGGAAAGTCAACATGTTCAGACTGGCCGATAGTTATGGGTGTTTTATCCATTTAGAAACCGTTTTAGCGCTAGCATTTCACTAGCTACGCTATTTTAACACATTTTTGAAATAATTGCTATAGATATCTAGTTTTTCTTTCATGAACGCCCCGCTCGCTATCTGAGGGCTGGCATTCACTTCCAAGATATAAGGATCCCCCGTCCCTGATTCAAATAAAAGATCTACCCCAGCCGTCTCTCGCCCCATTACTTCGGCGGCTCTGAGAGAAATTTCCTGGTCTTTGGGCGACAGCTCGTCTATTGGTACCAGATAAGCGTCTGCCCCTTGAGAAGTGTTATTAAGGTGAGTTGAATCGTCTTTACGCTGCCGTTTGATAACCAGCTGGATCTTTTTATCTACAATCAGGACTCTAAGGTCACTATCGTTCTGAATAAAGCTCTGAGCTACAAAAGTGACTCCCGGACACTCGGCAATGGCTACGCGGAACTCTGCCTGGTCGTTTATTCTATAATTTTGCTCACCGGTACTGCCATCACTAGCCTTAAAAATAAATGGAATACCGAGGTTTTCTGCGACTTTGTCGTAACTTTCAGCAAAACCATCACTCAACATGTATAAAGTCTTAGCGATAGGTAGCCCAGCGACTGCCATCCGTGCAAATTGCGTCAACTTACTGAGCGCAATATGACCCCGCAGCTCACTACATACATATGGGGTGTCCTGTGCATCCAGATAGGTCGCAATCGCTCCGGCAAACTCACTGTACCTAAAGTAAGACTTAAAATATACAAAGTCAAAGTCCTTCAAATGCACTCCGCTTGAACGCAAGTAGGCCATTATGCTCCCAGTCTGAAATTCCATACAAATATCGTGGTAGTTGTGCCATTCTAGCTCCACTGTGTCACCTATACGTTGACGCAAATCGGCAATAAACTGGTCATTAAGCTCCATCCGGTCAGGGTGAGTAGATTCGGCCGACGAGAGCACCAGAATACGTGGTTTTTGCTGTTCCATAGACGGTATTATGGCAGTTTTAGGCGCCGGTGAAAAGCGCCGGATATTAGTTATCTAACACCTCACCGAGAGTTATGCTGTCCTAAACATAGTTTAAGTTACCGGACAAGACAGCTCGGGGAACACACAAAAAAGCCATATATAACACCTCCGCCAAGAAAAGTTGTGACGTTTAATCAGCAATTAAGCATAAACTCCTTGACAACGTAGCTGTTACATATATAGTTCACATTGTAGTATTTTTTAACAATCAAAGACTCTTAAAAAGAACTTAGGAGAGGCAGGAGATCAAATGAGAACTAATAAATTGGTTGCACTTATTGCTACGTTCGTAGCAAGTTTCGGGGCACTTTTCTTTATGGCGGCACCACATGCTTTTGCTGCTACCAGAACCTGGGTTGGGACTGACTGTCCAGCAACTAACTGTAACTGGAGTAATGTCAATAACTGGTCAGGCGGCGTTGCTCCTGTAAACGGCGATTCGATTGTCATCAACTCTGATACAGTTACCCCTGCGAAATTTCAGGCTACGACCGACGATATAGCTGCCCTCAGCGTGGCAAGTATTACTACTTCGGGCTATTCAAACTCCAGCCAAGGCCCCTATAGTATGACCATTAACACGACTCAAAGCCTTACTATTACGGGTAATGTAACGCACACCGTAACAGCAACGGCCGCACCGAGTGGGTGGAATATTGCATCATTCTTGGCATTAGGTGATGCAGTGCATCCAATCGTCCTTGGAGGTAATGTAACGACACAAAACGTCGCACTAATCGCCTCTACAATTACACTGGGTGGTAACACACTTAATTACAACTTAGATCCTACATACACAGATACTACCTTTTCTCTTGAAGCACAGCTAACTGGTGCCGGTACATTTAATATCGACCTCCCGACGAATGTAGCATTATTCCTCGATGATACGAACAATTACTCAGGAACAACGAACATTAATTCAGTAAATTATGTAAGTGCTCTTGGGGATAGCACAAAAGTGTTTGGCACTTCAGCCGTTAACCTGAGCTCTACGGCTCGGATCTTGTTTAAGCCGATTGCATCCGGCGCTGTTACTATAAACAATGCGATTAGCGTTACGCCGCCGACTGTTACGGGTACATTCCTTAACAACCAGCTAGAATTCTGGTCTGAAACCGGTGGTAGCTCCTTCACTATTCCGAATATCACGCTGCTTGGTAATGCCCGCTTTGGTACGAATGACTTAGCAGGTGCAGTCTCAGTGAACCTGGCCGGTATTACAGCGAACGGTCACTGTATTCAATACGGCGACGGGAATTCAGATGTTGCTAACTTTAGTAATGGCCCAGCTGCTTGTGTAGTCGCTGTGGCTGCAGGCAAAAAAGCTCCAAATACTGGTTTCGCAAGCGTTAGCTCGAACCCGATTGCAGTTCTAGCCGTCTCATTTGCCAGCGCTGGTGCGATATACTACATTGCCCGACGTTCAGCAAAGTCAACCAGCAAGAAACACTAAGCCCAAAGTAATAAAATTCAAACAAGTATTCATGAAAAATAAAAAACAGGTAAAAATAACATGGAGTACGGACTAAAATCAAGTCTGGAAGCATTCTCCTACCTTCGGAGTCATGCACCAAATCAACAGAAAAACCCGGTACGACAGCCTGCTAATAAGGGCTTCGAGTTTCTATCTGTTCCAAGGCCCAATGCCGCTAGGCCAGCTCAGACTGTTTACAGGCGGAGGGCGATTGCTATAGCTCGGACGAGAATGACTGACATAACTCCGGCGCCCTATATTGAAAGACCAAAGGCCCCCCAGCAATCGCTACAGACCAAACTACAACAAATAGCACATGTGGCACAGCCAGCCGCACCACTAGAAACTACCAACCACTCAAAGCCTGATCACAATAAGTCCCTAAGTACACAAGGCTACCACCACAAACACCATCGCAAGTCCTTCCGTTTTAAGAGTGTCACAAAAACTCAAATGGCTCTATATTCGGCCGCCGCAATACTATTTATTGGTGGCCTTGGTGTAAGTCTTGATGGCTGGCGCGCCAACACTGCTGTACACGCTCAGGTCAAGCAGCTAACCCGGGCAGTCGCTACCATACCTAGATCGGAGGGAGGCACAGCACCGGACACTTCAGACGGGAACACTCAAGCGGTTAAGGCTTCCGGAGGTGGCCGCGCATATACGGTTGCGCCCGAAATGCCAAAGTATCTAAGGATACCTTCTTTGGGAGTCAACGCTAGGGTTATTACAGTAGGAATCATAAAAGATGGGTCCCTCGGAACACCTCCACCTAACACAAACCAGGTTGGCTGGTACGGCTCTTCCTCAAAGCCTGGCGATGCCGGGGCAATGGTCATCGATGGGCATGTATCTGGCCTAAAAACGGTAGGCGTTTTTTACAACATAAAGAAACTAAAGCCTGGCGATGGCGTGCAGGTAGAACGAGGTGACGGCCAAATAATTAGTTACCGGGTTGTTAAAGTTGTTACGTATGACGCAGATAAGGTTGATATGGATGCGCTTAGTAACCCAGTTGATTACAGTAAGCCAGGTCTCAACCTTATAACCTGTGCTGGCCAGTATAATACTAGATCTGGCGAGTTTAACGAGCGAACAGTAGTCTTTACTGAACAAATTTAAGCCTCATGCCCCATACTCTATGTATTAGCCAAGTGAAGATTTTATGTGTTTGTGAAATTAACCATATTTAGACTTCTCTCTAGTCAAATTCTATTTCGTAGAGGTTTTTCAGCCACTTCGTACCTGTTGGATCTCTAAATTAATATACTCATTGACTGAGCTGAAAATTAGTTAGATCCAGTTAAGAGCGTGGTCTGCTGAGTTTTGGGTACTCAAAACTCGGATTGGTAACTTGCCCTTCGCGGAATTGTTCGTTTTGTTTATTGCGCATCTGCATTCCTGATATGTCGCCGGCGCGCACATCAAAGAAATCAAATTAACTAAATGGTCCTGTGTTTGATGGGGGTGTCTCTGGCATATTATTTGTTGGCGCTGGCGACGCGCATATAGACGAAGCCGATGACCAGCACCAGCACCAGCACGATACAAATTATCATGGTAATAAAGCCGCTCGAATCACTTTTCAGAGATTTCATGGTTACACTGTATTATGCCAGAAATGCTTACGGTTTGTACAGGTCATCATGAATGCTGATGTCCTTAGCTGGACTTTAGTGGAAAAAACCTTTTTTGTTGGGTTGTTCGGCTTGGAACTGCTCGAGTAGCTCTTTCTGCTTTTTGGTGATATTCCTGGGAATTTCTACAGAGATGGTGACGATGTGTG
>JBDTJP010000043.1:0-9742 GCA_039935755.1 Saccharimonadales bacterium (SeqCode) | reverse complement strand
TTGGTGCACGATGCTTCGCTGCGGTGGGTTGAAGGGTGATCCCTGTGGCACGTCCTGATTTTTTGCGAGACAGGAGGTGCCCGGAAATGAGCCTACAGCGGTGCCCACCCCCTCTGTAGGCTCATTTTTGGTTAAAGATTTATTATAACTATGAGCACATTAGAACAATTACAATCCTTAGAGCTTTCACCTGAATATACTGCGTTCTCGCAAGCGTCTCTGCAGTCATGCATGGATGTTGGCGCGGCCCTGCTTAAGGGTTTCTTATCACCTGAGTCACAATCAAACATAAAAGAGGGTATACCGACTACTATTGATATTTTTTGCCGTAACGTTCCAGAGGTTGGTCATTTATTTGACTGTTTGCGCACGATAAACCCAGGTATAAGCGGTGTGATAGATAGTGTGCCTCAAACACCTCCAATTGGGGAGTATGCAGATCTTGTGTCATCGCATATTGATACAGACATTCCGAGGGATACTGTTATGACTTTATTATTACCTGCATCTGGTCCGCCAGCGATTTTTGCAGCTAACACAACCTCGTTTAATATCAGTTCCGACGACCTAGAATTTATGCAGCTCTATGAGCCGGGCGATGGCATGCTACTACGTCAAACAGTTAGGCGGCTAAACTTTGAGCCTGTAATTTTACAGCCGATTCACCATGCTGGTGTTTCTTGCGGTAATCGGATTCTAGCGGCAGTCGATATTAGAATTCCACAAAATAGCCTAAATACTAAAATTAGATTATAAAGCTACGGGTTTCGGTTGGCACTTTTTGGCCGTGAATAATCTCGGTTAATATGGCAGTTGATTCTTTGAGCAGTTGTGGTATTTTGGTTTGTTCTGATTTGCTAAACTTAGCTAGTACAAAATCAGCACTATCGATTTGCTCTGGTAGTTTTGGCCCTATGCCCACGCGCACGCGTCCGTAATCTTCTCCTAGTTGCTGGCTGATAGATTTTATGCCGTTATGCCCAGCACTGCCGCCACCTACGCGGGTACGAATCTGTCCGAAATCAATGTCGATATCGTCGTGAATAACAACGATATCACTAGGCACAATTTTATAAAAATTACTCACTGCCTGCACCGCATCTCCGCTTAAATTCATAAGTGTGGTGGGTTTACAAAACACAACTCGGGTATCACCAATCTTGCCCATCGCTACAAAGCTTTTTAGGTCCTTTTTATTTGACCAGACGTCTATTCCCTGGCTGTTGGCTAGCGCGTCTACGCACGCAAATCCTACGTTGTGGCGTGTATCGTCGTATTCCTTACCTATGTTGCCTAAACCTACGATTAATAAGGTTTTATCTAGCCCTAGTGTGTACATTGGCTTGGCGTTGCCAAACTCAGTTTTTCGTTCAAATAAACTCATACATACAGAATATAGAAGTTAGTCGCCTTTCGCCAGAGGGCTAATGTTAATTGTTTAGCTACTAGCAGTTATGGTGACATTGTAAGTACATGCTAGATCACCAACGATTTTCGCGTGACCGCTGTCGTTAACCGCATAATTACCTTCACAAACTTCCGGACCAACTTTAGAGTCGGGAACTCTGACGGTAACAGTATGGTCCTCGGGGTGAATTGTTACATCCATATTAGTTTGTATGGTATGCACAAGCTGACTACGTATGTCGTTATTAGCGTGCTGAACTTCTTCTACTTTATCTCGCATCTGCTCGTGGTATTTGTCGTGCATATACCCAAATACTGCTACCCCCACTGCTATTCCAATCAAAGGAGGTACGACTTTCATAATAAGTCGGTCTCTCTTAAGGGCTTTTTGCTGGCCTTTGAGCCGTTCATCTGCCTTTTTGGCATTATCCCACGCAGAGTCAAATTCTGGTCCGCCTCGTCCAGCGGTTCCACCATCAATATAATCGCCCATAAACTAAGTCCTTTCCAACATCAATAATTAGACAAGATTATAAACCTAAATTGCATGCAAGTAAATTAGATTGTTTTGAAATAGTGTTACTGTTCGTCAGTTGGTTTACTAGGGCGTGTACCATGCTTGTGGGTTTCGTGCTTTTCGAAGAACCAAAACTTAAGTGGTGTACCGCTAAAACCAAAGGTTTCACGAATCTTACGATCCATGTAGCGTTTGTAGCTCCAGTGCAAAAACTTAGTGTGTGCACCATAAACTTTAAAGTTAGTACGGTTGTCGTCTTCTTGAACCATGTAATTAAGTTTAGGGCTACGATTTTTAAGCCCTGCTGGTGGGTGTTTGTCGGTGGTTTCGCGCAGCCAGCGGTTAAGTATGGTTGTCTTAATCTTTGTGTCACGGTTTTTAACAATATCCAACACAAGATCAAATAATTTAGTAACGTTTTGGCCGGTGACGCTGCTGGTTAGGATAAGTGGTGCCCAGGGTACAAAGTCAAAGTTGTGAGCTATTTGTGGGGCTATAGCATCGCGGGTGTAGGCATCCTTTTCTAGGCTGTCCCATTTACTAACAACTAGCACTAGGCCCTTGCCTGATTCTTTAACCATGCCGGCAATTTTTTGGTCTAAGGCAACGTTTAGCTCGTTAGCGTCCATGAGCATTAAACATACATCTGACTGCTCAATAGCCGCTAGTGAGCGCACAACGCTGAACTTTTCGATGCCACGCTCGATTTTGCCGCTACGACGGATACCGGCGGTATCGAGAATCTCAATCTCACGGCCTTCGTAGCGTACGACTGCCCGGTTAATGTCTCTGGTTGTGCCTGCTCTGTCGGCTACGATTGCTTGCTGCTTTTTAGCTAGGCTATTAAATAGGGCTGATTTGCCTACGTTTGGTCGGCCCAGTAAAGCCACCCGTATACGGTCATCGTCTTCGGTTAAATTTGCTTTTGGGATAGCATCGGTTAGTTCGTCTAGTAGTTCGTCTATTCCCCTGTTCTGGGTGCTACTAACCAGCATAATTTGCTTGATACCTAGGCGGTTAAAATCTGACTCTTCGGCCCTAAGCGCCTTGTCGTATTTATTCACAACCAAAAATACTGGTTTTTTAGACTTTAGTGCCATTTTGGCGACTCGGCGGTCTTCTTCGGTAATCTGCAAGTTTGCTTCTATGACTACCCAGATTATGTCGGCACTGTCAGCGGCTTGTTGAATTTGTTCCTGAATAGTAAATTCAAAATCATCTTCCGCCTCTTTGATGCCAGCTGTATCAACTATCCAAAAGTCCTGACCGTTATAGGTGGCTTTAGCCATGATACTATCACGGGTGGTGCCTGCTTCGCGGGCTACAATGGCTTCGCGGCGATCCAAAATAGTGTTAAACAAGCTGGATTTGCCAACATTGGCCCGGCCGACTATAGCGATGATTGGTAGTTTAGTTTTGCTCATTAGGCTCTTATTTTAACAGAGATAGTCAGTATTGACAAGAGTGGTATAATGTGACTTTTTTAGCTAGATATTCAAGCTGTCAAATTTGTGCTAATGCTTGCGCTGCCTGGCTCTATGTCTTTAGTATGTAATCAATATGGCAAGTGAATATGCAAATGCGCGGTTAGAATCAATCGAAATGCTGGCACTTCAACGCGGCCAAAGTATTGATATTGCAGAGCTCACCGAGATTGAGAATCGTACTGCTAACCTGAATAATGCACATGGAATGCCCCCAACAATTGGCTGCGAGGTAGAGGTTAAATGGTCAAGTTTACACCCCGCTTTGGCCCACAAATATTTTGGTGAACAGGATGAGTACGGACGTTTTGAACATCGATTCATGGAATTACCAGCCGATAAACGTAAGGAGTTGAGCCAGCTGTATAGGCGAATTGATACTACTGCATTACCTGCCTACGAAAAGACTGTCTCGGCTGGTGTGCCTAAGGGCAATGACGCGTATTGGGAATTCGCAAACTCCCCGACGTATTCATGGCAAGCATTAGCCGCTGAGGTAGGAATACTTATGGACTCGGGGCTTATACCGACAGGACATGAACATTCATTACACATAACTTTAGGCGATGTCGATCCAATCGGTGGTGGTATGGCTTTAGTTCTATCGGGACTAGAACTTGTTCATGTATCATCAAGTCGAATAACTGCATCCACGCTAGGCAATCGCATAGGTATAGATAGTGGCTGGGCTCGTAAGGGTGATGACGGTATACGTCGCCGTCCAGCTAGCGAGATAGCGCTAGGCCACGAAGTCGCTACGGAGCTGCGCACCCTGACCGTGTCATCTACAAAAAACGCTGCGATAATTTTAAGCGATGCCCAAGCGCTAACGACTGTTCTGCAAGCTTTCCGCAAAAGACGCTCCGATGATAGCCCGATTGTCCAGGAATTGGCGGGGCTATGGCCTGAATATCGAGACCTTTTGAACGATTTATGGTCGCGCAGCGAATTACCGGCCGAGGGTTGGGGAAAGCCTTACCTTCAGCCCAACAATTGGAATAAATGGTCGGCGGTAATAGGCTCCCGCAACGATGAAGGCTCCCTTGCCTATCAAGCTATCGAGCAGATAGATAATATTACTGCAACTGCGCGGTTTGTAGTCGCGTCTTGCCTAGCCGTTTAATTAGATCGTAGTGGAACGCGACATCGTGGACTCGTAATAATTTTGTACCTGCGTTGACTGCAATCGTTCCGGCGTATTCATGTATTTCTCGTATCCAGGCCTCGTGCTTATCTATGTTGGCGCTCGAGGTTAGACCATTTTGTTTGTCGCGTTTAGCGAACTCTTTAAGGCTCATGAGTGCGGGTATTATTTCACCGGTTTTCTCGTCTGTGTACAAGAATCGTTTACGAGAATAACCAATCATAACGTTTATACCGGGCACATGGTCGGCAAAACTCAGTAGCTGCCAGTTTGTGCGCATTGTTTTACCAAAACCTACACCTGGATCAACTGTAATCATATCGGGTTTTATTCCTGCAGAGACAAGCTCTTCACGTTTTTCGAGCAGCTCGTCCCTCACCTGATTTATCGAGTCTATCGGTTTGTCGGCATGGGCTTGCTGCAAGTTTTGCTCACAATATTTTGGTAAATGGCTAACAATACACTGTATACCTAGCTCGGCCGTTATTTGCATCATTTCAGGGTTGTTGTAGCCCGTTACGTCGTTAGCGGTTATTGACCCAAAATTTTTGACAGTTCTACATATAGTCTCTGGGTGGTAGGTGTCGACAGATATTTTCCCAATGTAGGTGGGTACGAGCTCGTTTAAAACCAGTTTTAGTCTAAGCCACTCTTGTTTTGGCGTAAGAGCGATAGCCCCAGGACGCGTAGATTCGGCGCCAACATCCACCATACTAGCGCCCTCATCAAACATTTGCATAGCGTGGGCTATGGCCTTGGTCGGATCGATATATAGCCCACCGTCGCTAAAGCTATCTGGGGTTACGTTAAGTATGCCGGCAACTTCGGTATTGATCGTTTTCATAAGCGTCTCATTGTTATGGGCATGGTAGCAACCTTCGTGGTCTTAAACAAAAGCAATTAGGCTCGTAGCTAGACTTCTTTGTACTTACCAATTGCTAGTGTACCAAGTAGGTATTGACCGAATTTTGTACGGTGCAATTTTACAACCTTATACCCGAGTGAAGCTAACGTTTTACGGATTTGCCGGTTACGGCCTTCGTGCATTGTAACCCGCCAGTTATTGTCATCTGTTGGGTTGATACGCTCGAGCTGTAATTTGCTAACGCCGTCATCTATCATGACGCCGTGGTCAGCTATCATTTGGCGATGGAGTGGTTCGAGTGGTAGGTTGACGGCTATATTGTAGGTTTTGAACTTTCTAAAGCTGGGGTGAGTCAGCTCGTAAGCCAATTTTCCGTCGTTAGTCATAAGCAACAAGCCCGATGATTCTTTATCTAGCCGACCGATGGATTTTAGATGATGTAATTCGCGTGGAATAAGATCATACACTGTTTTACTGCCCTGCCCATCCCTAGAGCACACATAGCCAACGGGCTTATTCAGCATAATTGTGGTGGTTTTAGGTTCGGGCGTTATAACGTAATCATCGAGCATTACTTCGTCGTTGTCGTTTACTTGTTGGCCCGGCGTGGTGTTTCGGCCATTAATACGAACGCGACCGTCGCTAACCGCTCGGTCGGCTGCTCTACGGCTAAGACCGGTGGACTGGGCAATATATAAATTCAAACGCATATCTACAGTATAAACATATGTAGTTGCATGTGCTACAGCTAGATAGATATTCTAGAGCGCAATATCTGATGGTGAGCCACTAGAGCTAGAGGTAAACGGTGTAGCTGTTTGGTCTGGTTGCACGAAGTTGTTGTCTGCCCCCGGCTGCTGAGGTAGGACTGTGCCGCTTGCGGCCTCTTTGGCCTCTTCTTGGGCTAGTAGAGCGTTTAAATCTACCGAAGGCCCATTCATATCACTAATTGGTGATATAGTCTTTTTGCCAGCTATCTGGACGTTGTTACCATTAAGTACCTCTGGGTGTTCGGTTGGAGGCGGCAGCGATGATTCTTCGGTAGGAGGTGGTAATGTCGTGTTGGTATCTGGTGTTTCAGGCATCACTGGCGCGGTGCTAAAACTATCATCTACATTTGTATCTGGCACTTCGACAGGGTCAGAAGGCGCACTTGGTGTTTCTTGGGTGGTGTCTGTTGGTAAAACTGCGGGTGTTTCAGGCTCAACCTGTGCTTCTGGCTGAATAGTTTCGGGATTAGTAGCTGCTTGGTCTGGCTCAACGCTCAATACAGGCTCGATGATGCTTGTACTGTCATCTGTTACTGGAATGCTAGAGCTGGTTACTGGTATTGAGTCTGAACCTTCGTCTGTAACTGGTAATATTGGCGGTTCGATTACCATAGGTATAACGCCGTCATCTGTACTTTGGGTATCCGTAGTCGCTGAGACGTCATCGGTAGGCGTAGCTGGATCGGTAGACGCTACTGTGCCCGTTGACGAGGTGTCGTCAGCTGGTTCGCTTATAGGCACAATAGGTTGATGGGATTCTGGGTCTGATGCTATTGGCAAGGCTTCAGTTGGGATGTCTTGGTTTGGCTCTTCGGCAGGTGTCTCTGGTGTTTCAGGCATCACTGGCGCGGTGTCAGAAACATCTTCGACGTTGGTATCTGGTACCTCAACTGGGTCCATAGGCGTCGTGGGTGTTTCTTCGGCTACATCAATAACTGGAGCTACTTCCACGACGGGCTCTTCGATTGGTGTTTCTTCGGCTTCCACAACCGCTGGTGTTGCCGGAGCACTGTCGGCAATAGCTGGTGGGTCGACTTGAGGAGCGAGATTTGGGGTAGCGTCTGTTGCAATAGCTGCTGCTACAGGCGCGCCTAGTTCTTGCACGGGTTCGTCATTTAAGACTTCGCTAACAACTCGGGCAACGTCTTCGAGTGTAACTTGTGATTTAACCAAGTACCTATCTGCGCCTAATCTTTCGGCGCGGGCTTTATCTTCGGCCTGGGATAAGGCTGTCATCATAATAATCTTAGTGTCTTTTATATCAGGCGTGCTACGCAGGATGTCTAGCATATCAAAGCCACTTATTTTAGGCATCATGACGTCACAAATAATTAGGTCAGGCTTCTCTTTGACTGCCATGGCTAAGCCCGCTTCGCCGTCGCTGGCGCTAACAATCGTATAGCCTTCGGCTAATAAACGCGCTTCGTAAATTTCTCTTAAATTGTTGTCGTCTTCGACGAGCATTATTTTTGTCATAGCGTCCTCTATTAAATAGTTCTAGTGCTTACCTGTTGTTAGTGTATCACATTTCACCCTAAGTGAGACCAGCGTGGGCAGCCTGAGCCTCATCCGCTTTTAGCTTTGTAGCTTCCTGAGCGCTGATCCTGGGTAAGTTTATGTAAAATGTACTGCCTTTGCCAACTTCACTTTCTACCCATATACGCCCATTATAAAGCTCAACTATTTTTCGACATATAAACAGGCCCAAGCCTGTGCCGCCAATCGTACGAGTAGCCGTGTTGTCTACCCTGTAGAATTTTTGGAACAAATGGGATATATCTTCGGCCGGTATACCGCCGCCCGTATCTCGGACAAAAATTTGCACAACTCCTTCATTGCCTGTTAGCCCAACCGTGATCTTGCCAGCGGGAGTGTACTTTATAGCGTTATCAAACAAGTTAGTTATGACTTCGCGCATCCGGTCTGGGTCAACATAGGCGAAGTACAACGGGCGTATCACCTTAGTCCCAGCGCTATTTTCACCGGAAGCCCCATTCATTCCACCAATTACAAAGTCAAGTAGCAGCCCTTTCTTTTCGGCACTGAACTGTAAGCCATCGGCAACTTTCTGAGTAAATTCACCCATATCTACGGCCAATGGGTGGTTAACGAGTCGGCCGTCTTCTGCCTTGGCACTGGTTAGTAGGTCCTGGAACAATGTTCCTAGGTGCTGAGTGCTCTCGTGAGCCTTAGTTAGGTAATCGCGAGCCTTGTTGTCTATTCTAGCCACCTTATCGTTTAGCGCCAGTGCAAGATAGCCCTCAATTGCGGCTACTGGAGTACGCATTTCGTGACTAGCCGTACTTATAAAGTCGGCCCGGCGGTGCTCTTCTTCGCGGGCGCTACTGACGTCACGAAGCACGGCGACAAAACCGACTATTTCGTCGCCTTTGCCTGTGAGTATTGGCGAGATCGCTAGCGATACTATTGGGTTAGATTTGCCGTCACGACTGGTTAGTCTGAGCGTGGACTCCTTGGCGGTTTTGTCTGCCAAGGCTTTTGTAAAAGGATATTCAGAGCTCGGTAAATCTTTGCCGTCCTCGTAAGTAAACTTAGCGACTAGCTGCACGTCCAGATCCATAGCTTCTTGTACTGACCAGCCAGTTAGCACTGCCGCAGCTGGGTTTAGCAAGCTTATTTTACCTTTTGTATCGGTCATTATAATACCGTCGGATACAGATTGGATTAATACCTCTGCCCTTTGTTGGTTGTTTCTAAGTTGGCCAGTTAGCTGTGCAATTTGGTTACTTTCTCGGTCAACATAAAAAGGCTTGCTAGCGAAGTAACTGATTACTCCAATTAGATACAAGGACGATAGTGCGATGATGTTATGTGGGCTGTAAGAAGCCTTACCTAGTGCATCAGTACTCACTAAAATAAAGTATATTGTGACTAAAAAGCTGCCGCCAATTATTGTGAATGAGCCAAATAGACCGCTAAGCAGCAAGGTTATCCCCCATGCAATTAAGTACCATGAGTGAAACATACCGGTAGTGTGCACAAGGTTAACTATGTTGACCGACAGTAACATGACGCCCAGCAAAGTCGCTGCCCAGTATCCAATCTTTACAGCTTGGCGTTTATATAAAAATACTCCGTACAAGACTTGCACGAGCGCAATGCCGAAGGTTGTATACGATAAGTCCCACCGGGTAGCCACTCCACGCATACCAGGTATTGCCTGTCCGGCTATACACAATACCATCAAAAGAGCTGCCACAATGGTAGCTATTTTGATGTATAGGATATAAAAACGTTCGTTAACTTGTTGCATTTAGTATGGGCCCACTCTCGCTAATTACAGTATACGGTAAACGCTTATGGTCGCCTAGTGCTTGGGCGCTTCTTGTTGGTGGTTGCTCTGTAATCTACTATTTGTTGCTGCTACTTTTTTTGAACGTCTTCACTAACAGGTACACGACGATGGATACATCTAGGACTCCACCTAGGATAAGCCCGCCAGTCACTAGTCGTTGATCAATATTTCGTGAGTGTGTTTTGAGGCTTGCTTAAATGGCCTCTTACTCATTATCCTTCGATAGCTCTACGCTTATC
>JBDTJP010000042.1:0-3276 GCA_039935755.1 Saccharimonadales bacterium (SeqCode) | reverse complement strand
AAAGCATCCAAACTAATAAGGCCAAAACCAAAGTCGCGCCAATCGCGCCGCCAAGACCACCAAGAATTCCCTTAAGGAAACTCATTTTATAAGTTTTAGTCTTATCTAAATAGCCGGACTCATATATGCTAATCAAGGCGTTGCCAAGCTCTTCGGGTGTTGGGCGAGGCTTACTTTGTTGTTTCTTTTTTTTCAAGATACGACTTAAGGTGAGCGCTAGCTTTCTTGACATCTTCAATGGCATTTTGTAGTTCTTTGTCGTCTGATTCGCCCTCATGTGCTGCCGAAATCAACTCCCTGGTCTTTTGCTTAACCTGGATAGCGGCTTGCACGGCGAGCTTAAAGCCTTCATCAACTTTAGATTTAGATTTTTCTAGCTTCTCGGTGGCTTCGTCGATGACTTTTGATAACTCACTGTGGACTTGCTTAAGCTTACGCTCAGCGTCTAGCTTAGCCTTGCGCGCAGCATTCTTTATGTCTTTCCTGGTTTCACGACCACTTTTTGGAGCGGTTAAAATACCGGCAACAAAACTAAATATTCCGACAACAATTGCCCCCAATGCAAAATTACTTTTTTTACTCATTATTCGTCTCCCTTCGATTTCTTCTTGTGAGTTCTTACTGCTTCAGTTATGCTTGCCAAAAATTTGCCGACGGCTACAGGCCCTGCTGTGTATGTAAAGAACTCGCCAACGGACTCGGCGGTATTGGCAATCTTTTCGGCTTTTTCGGATATATTACGCAGGTGATTTAAAACTTGGATGAGTTTCACGAGAGCTAGTATGCTTAGAATCAAAAATATAGCTAACATTACGGATAATGCGACTACAAGAATCTTCTCGGCGTTATCAAGTACCATATATCTATTATACCACTGTCTTTAAGTACTCGCTAAACTCTGGGCCTATATCAGGATGTTTCAGTGCAAAATCAACTACTGTTTTCATGTACTCTAATTTGTTCCCCGTATCATGATATTTGCCATTTTGAATCTCACAGGCCAGCAAAGTCTTACCTTCATCAATCAATTGCTGAAGAGCTGGTTGTATGTAAAATTCTTGGCCATCAGGGATGACCTTCTCGCTGTCATGTAAAGCAGCGAATATATCGGGAGTCAGCAAGTAGCCACTAACACTAGCGAGGTCGCTAGGCGCATCCTGTTTACCTGGCTTTTCAATTATAGTTTTCATAGATATAACGCCATCTGAGATTTCTTCGCCTGCAATAAAACCATAGCGGCTGTAGTCAGCTTCATTTTCGACTTTCAGGCAAGACAATATAGTCGATCCAGTTTTATCATATAGCGAAACCATTTGTTGGAACCTAGACGGACTTGCCACAAAAAAGTCATCTGCATATGTATAAATAAATGGCTCGTTGCCAATCATATGCTCAGCATTTAAGACTGGCGTAGCTGTGCCGTATGGACCCTTCTGACGTATATATGCAAAGTTAGCTAAGTTCGATATCTTCTTAGTGTTTTCTAGCAATTCAAGTTTACCACCACGTTTCAAGTTAGAACGTAAATCTGCACTCATGTTGTCAAAATGATCTTCGATTGAACGCTTGTGATAGCCAGTTACGATTACTATATCTTCGATGCCGGCGGCAACTAGCTCTTCGACAATATACTGAATAATTGGCTTATCTACCAAAGGTAACATCTCTTTAGGCATAGCCTTAGTTTGAGGTAAAAATCGTGTACCGAAACCAGCGGCTGCTATGACTGCTTTGCGTACTTTTGGTCTTTCCATATTGTGTCTATGTTATCACGCATGCATGCTAATGCTTTCAAATATAGTGCTTTAGATGTAAAATTCACGGCAACATGGAATCAATGGAACGACCAGAACTTATTACTGAGGACCAGGAACGCTTGGGTCGGTTAGTTGAATGGGCTCAACTGGACCCGAGATATCACCAAGCTGCATACAACGCCTTGAGTCGCTACCCAGATAATGACTTCTACCATAATACGGAGCATATGTTTGACGTTGCTACGGGCGTGCTTGAAGAATGTGATACCAGGGGCTTAGAAAGTACAGAACGACAGGCATTATTCGTGGCAGCCCTATACCACGATGCTGACGCTCACTTACAATCAGACGAAACGCATACTAGCCCAGAAGAACGCTCAGCCGCTATTGCCAGAATCGAAATAATTTCAAGTTCAACTGGCTACGGTTGCGAAGCGGACGACTGGGATACGCTCGAATTCACTAACCTTGTGGGGGGATTGATAATATCTACTGTTGCGACTGTAGATATAGGTGATGGTCGGCTAGAGCATATTCTAAATTCGGCCGATTTGGGCAACCTGTCCTGGAGCCAGCTCGAATCTCTACGCTCAAGCGGTAGATTTTTTGTTGAAATGATGATTAAGGAAGGTGAAGCATTTATCGGATCTATGAAGGATATGCTTTTTTTCGCAGATACGACCGGAAAATTAGATAAGCTCTGTACCGTCGCAAGGGATCGCCTAAACTTGCTAGCTAATACTAAACACTTACCAGAAATAGTCGAACGTATTAAATTAATAACGCCTAAGAATGTTTTGGCTGCATTTTCTAACGAAGAGCAGCCTGATAGCTAACCCAACTGTTTTTTTATGAGCTCTTGGGCCATGCCAGGGTTAGCTTTGCCCTTAGATAGTTTCATTACTTGTCCTACCAAAAATCCGATTGCCTTAACTTCACCGGATTTTACGTCATTAGCTGCCTTTGGATTGTCACTTAATACTTGGTCTACGATCTTTAATATCTCGGACTCGTCCGAAACCTGCAAAATGTTCTGTGATTCGGCAATTTGAGTAGGGTTTTTACCTGTTTTTATCATTTCCATAAGTACAGCCTTGGCCCCCGTTGAACTTATCTTATTAGTTTCTGCTAAATCAGAAAGTTCCATGAAGCTAGTTGGATCAAGATGTAAATCGTTCCACGAAATACTATCGTCCAGCATAGTCTTAACCTCAGATACCAACCAGTTAGCAACGCGTTTGACGCGTGCACTATCAGCACCGCCATCCAGTAATCCAAGCACCAACAGACCGGCAGGCATTTCCTCTACCAATGTTTCGACTGCTGAGTTATCAAGCTTGAGTTTTAAAAAATGCTCACGCAGGTTGGCCGGTGTAACCGGGAATACGGCTTTTATAGCCTCAATAGCGGTCTGAGTAATTTCGATTGGAGGTAAATCGGGCTCTGGCATATAGCGGTAATCGTTGGCTTCTTCTTTACTACGCTGGCTAAAAGTCCTTTGCTTAGCATCGTCCCAGCC
>JBDTJP010000041.1:0-3285 GCA_039935755.1 Saccharimonadales bacterium (SeqCode) | reverse complement strand
GTGCGTCGTCGTCCTCGACTAGTAGAATTTTTTTAGATTGAGTTGGAGTATTTTGATCTTGCATACTGTTAATGCTACCTTATTTAGCTTAAGGTTGCAATAAAGCCTGCACGAATCCATCAAACAGTGGGTGTGGGCGGTTTGGACGTGATCGGAATTCAGGATGAGCTTGAGTCCCCACGAAGAACTTATGATCGGAAGCCTCGATGAACTCGACCAAACGGCCTCCAGGAGACTCACCGGTTACGATGATGCCACCGGATTTAACTTGTTCCTCGAAGTCACGGTTTACCTCGTAGCGGTGTCTGTGGCGCTCAACAATATTGCTTGAGCCATACAACTTAGCGACAAGCGAACCCTCAGTCAGCACCGCTGGGTAATCGCCTAAGCGCATTGTGCCACCGGTAGCTTCTTTGCCCTTCTGATCTGACATTATATATATAACTTGGTCTCTGGAATCGGTAGTTATTTCGGTACTAGTAGCGCCGCTTATCCCGCCACGACGCGCGGCAGCAATTACAGCAACCTGCAACCCCAAACACAGGCCCAAGTACGGCTTACCAGTGTCTAGGCAATAATTTGCAGCGGTAATCATACCCTCGACAGCTCTGGACCCAAAACCACCAGGTACCAGAATGCCATCAAACTTATCCAGTATAGACGTATCGCCAGACTCCAGATCGCTAGCATCTACCCAAGTATAATTTAGGTCGGCATCTTGACTCCAGGTTGCCGACCTAAGAGCCTCTATAACTGAGAAGTATGTGTCCTCGTTATCTAGGTATTTAGCTACTATGCCTATGGATACGGATTTAGATTTTGGGGCTGTAATCGTGTCGTTAAGCTTGTTCCATTCGACTAGATTTGGAACCGTTTTTACAAGCCCAAGCCGATTAACAATGTAATCGCCAATCCCCTGCTCTTCCAGTGAGAGCGGCACTTGATAGACGCTTGGAGCGTTAGGCAGTAAGGCAATTGCGTTATCGGGTACGCCACCATACAGGCTCAACTTTTCCTTGATATTGGCTGGAGCTGGGGCTTCGGAGCGAGCCACCAACAAGTCAGGCACAATACCGGCGTTACGTAGGTCTTTAACTGCGTTCTGGGCTGGTTTTGTCTTGAATTCCTTGCTTGCTCCCAAGTACGGTAAGTAAACAACGTGTACGTATGCACAGTGCTCTAGGCCGGTCCTAAGGCCAAACTCGCGTATCGCCTCTGTCCAGGCTTGTCCTTCGATATCGCCAACCGTACCACCAACCTCTACTATGTGGACGTCGAAACCTTCGGATGCTGCAATTATATGTTCTTGCATTGCCTTAATAACATGCGGAACAATCTGGACAGTCTTACCTAAGTATTTGCCGGCTCTTTCGTCATCGATAACTTGTCGTAAAATCCGGCCACTCATGACCGAGCTTTCTTTGGTGAGTTCGATGTCTAAAAATCGCTCGTAGTGCCCTAGGTCGAGATCAGTCTCGGCACCATCTTTGGTCACGAAACACTCGCCGTGCTCGGCTGGGTTCAAAGTACCAGCATCTACATTTAGATATTGGTCACACTTTTGGATGTTTACGCTCAGCCCACGAGCCTTAAGAATGGTGCCAATCGAGGCGGCTGTTATACCCTTGCCGACTCCGGAAAGCACACCACCAACTACAAATAGGAACTTTGTTTGACTCTTTGCCACTTTGCCTCTGAACCCTTCGCTTATGTGTAAATACTACCCTAGATACCGGTACCTGTGCAAGTTTTAGGCCGAATTACCCTAGCGCTACAGCGACGCTTTAGCAGCGTCAAGCTGTGGGTCGCGCCTAGCAGTCACGTCATCGGCGGTCATTTTAACTTCTTTGTCGGGCTTGATGCCTGCTTTATTTATATTTATGCCGTTTGGTGTGTACCAAAGCGCCACCGTAACCTTAAGTATGCCGCCGCCACTAAGTTGTTCGACTTTTTGAACGCTACCCTTACCAAAGCTCTTAATACCAATTAGCTTTGCGGCGCCGTTGTCGTGCAAGGCTCCAGCTAATATTTCGCTAGCGCTAGCGCTGCCATCGTCAATCAATACCACTGTCGGTATCCCCTTTAAAGTAGCTGTTCCAGATGACTTGTAGGTTTCCACGACTACGTCAGCACGCTTTTCTTGCAAAATAGTCTTGCCAGACTCTAGCCATAGACTCGACACATCAACCGCGGAGTTAAGCAAGCCGCCTGGGTTTGAGCGAACATCAACAATAACTCCCTTAACTCCGGCCTTTTTAAAGCTATCGGCTGCGGCGCTGGCTAATCCAGAGGTGTCTTCACCAAATCGTGATATTTTTATGTATCCTATGTTGCCATCAATAATCTTTGAGTCCACACTCGGGATACTGATTTGAGATCGTATGATATCGAAATTAATTTCTTGTGATTCGGAGCGAATAATTTTGAGCTTAACGTGAGTATTTTCGGCACCTCGAATATTTGTCACCGCGTCGCCGAGTGTCATCCCTGCTGTAGTCTTGCCATCAATCTCAGCAATTATATCGTTTGGTTTAAGACCAGCTTTTTGGGCTGGAAAGCCCGAGATTGGAGCAATCACTACTATATTGCCCTTGGCATCCTTGCCTAATTCGGCTCCTATGCCTGTAAAAGTACCGTCGAGCTGTCCATTAAACTGCTTTGCTTCTGTGCCGTTCATGAATTCCGTGAATGGGTCACCGGCAGCGCTAACTAGGCCAGACTTAAGACCATCCAGTAGCTTTTGGTTGTCGAGCTGTCCGTTAAATCCGTTTCGGAGTTTTTGGTAGACTTCATCGACTGAGCTGTAATCAAGCTTAGATGGGGCGTTTTTTTGAACGCTACTACTAAAAAACCGACTTTGACTAACATTTATTCGGCCGTTGCCAACATTTACCCCTAACGAAAAGATACCAACAGTAATTATCGCCAAACCAAAGCCACGTAAAAATGTTTTTTTGTCTTTCAAATGTTTCCTCCACGTATAATTTATTGCTTTTTGCATTATACAGGATAAACACAACAATTAAGCTTATAACGGGATTGTTGGCTATTGGAAGTAGATGTAAGTAAGTCCACTACCGTTTATAGTCATTTCACTATAGTGTCCCGCAAGATCGTAATTCATCTGGCTGACACGTATCATGCCATTGCCGTAAACTTGCTCAACCCACATAACGTGGCCGTAGTATCCAGCCATTGATACAGCTACTGACTTTTCGCGGGGCTCTGAACCGGTTGCTATACCATCGGCTCTGGCACTAGCTGGCCATTGGTTGGCATTACCGT
>JBDTJP010000040.1:0-6458 GCA_039935755.1 Saccharimonadales bacterium (SeqCode) | reverse complement strand
ATAGCTCTACGCTTATCGTCAATACTGACACGATTCCTAATAATATCAGTGTCTTCGGCGGGCGGTAACTCCTCTGGGACTATCCCGCTTTCATTTAGAGCGTTCCTGACTTTGGCATTGTTGCCGTCATTCTCTCCTTTAATACTCGGGAAACCATCTATTGAGTATCGTTCGAGGTTTGTTGCCGTCATTTCATTTGCAAGGCTTTTCGCCGCTAATACAACATTGGGCATACGATTAGCTAATGCGGTTTTTCTCTGAATAATACCGTACTGCTTTTTCATTTGAGCCGTTGTTTTGCCGCCGAACATTACCTTATCACCTGAGCTCTTTAGTCTACCCAAACCCTCTCCGTTGACGCCTTTTTCCATAACAGTACTTGATAGTCTTTTGTCGGATTCTGTAAACTCGTGACGGGCAATAAGTCGTTTCATATCTTCATCACGCTCGTCACTTAGTTCTTGTCGTCTCGTTTGCATTGCAAAATAAGACTGTGCGCCGGCAATAGCTGGCTTCTTAGCTGCGTTACCATTCTGTGCTACAACATAACATGCATACCTAGTTAGCTCCACGTCATCAATAGCACGTTCACTTCCAGAGCCTAACATGACCATTTTCGACACGTGTCGAAAATGGTCATCTACAGATTGCCCTACTTGGCTTACCGATATTTCTGACTTCGCTATTACACGTACAAAGCCCTCCCACGTGTAATCAAGTACGTCGGCAAGTTCTCGAGCATTCCAAAATTCAGCCCCTTCGCTATCTAAGTGCCTTATCGAATCGAACATCGATTGAGCCCACTGCTGTATGCTTAGCTCCATATGAACTCATTATACGCTTTTAGATATCGTATGGGCGTTGTAATTATTTAGTTGAGTTGCTCGCAACGAAGGGATGTTTACTTCTTGTGGCGTGCTCGGAACGAGTTCCTGCGCGCGTCCTCGAAGATCGAACCCTACGGCTTCGACTCACTGCGTGAGTTGACCAATAAAAAAGCCCAACCTTTGGCTGAGCAGTTTTATTGGTGAAAAGAACCAGGATGAGCTGGAACCATCTCAAGAAGGGGCTAGTATCGTTTGCTAATTTTCATAGGGACTTTCAGACGGATCTACATCTCTAACATGACGTTCGTTTCTGGCATTAAATGCTGGTGAGACAGCGAGCAGCATTTTCATTTTCCCAAAATAATAAATCTTTGTGCTTGGCGGTACAACCACTAAATCTTTAGGATTAACTTCAAGGTGCTCGCCATTAATTACAAAAGTACCTTTGCCTGCGACGATAAACCATGTGTAGGTACTTACAGTGTCATAGAACTCCTCAAAATGACCCGCTTCAGTCTCTTCATAAACGAAGCTGTTCTGTGAAGGTGCGCTGTAGATACTAATATCAACCCCGAATTTCTGAATTACTTTCGCATCTTTTAGTGGATAAACATACTTCATGTACCAATAATATCAAAAAAGTCCGACTTAGGGACTTTAATCCGTGAAACTAGTGGCCTTCTGCGGGATGCTTACTTCTTGAGGCGTGCTCGGAACGAGTTCCTGCGCGCCTTCTGCGGGATAGCGGACTGCGTCCTTTTCCGGTCAATCTTTCTCGGAGCTAGCTCCTGCGAGAGTTTGACCTACACCGAACCCTGCGGCTTCGATTCTCAAAGAGAATTACCAAAGAAAAAACGCCACCTTGGTGACGTTCTTTCTTTGGTGACCCCTGCGGGATTCGAACCCGCGATCTTCTGGATGAGAACCAGATATCCTAACCACTAGACGAAGGGGCCATTTAGCCAAAACTCATTTGAGCTAAGGCCGTAAAATAGTACCATAACAGAGGCCAAAAAGCTAACTTGGGAATATTTTGATGGCTGGTAGCTCGGATATGCGGGTAGTGTAGCGAGGGCTACGTAATTGGTACTTTGGCGTCCAGTCGCGGCCCAGGTCCTCGGATGCGTAGTGCACTGTGCGTTTGCCGTACTGCTCGTTAAGTTTATCGACGGCTTGCATACGGCGGTTAGAAGTCTGCTTATCGGCAATATTTGTTACACCAAATAAGTCAGTTTGTAGGCTGTTAATAGGTACGAAATCGCTTAATACTACACCTGCCCGGTGGTATTGCTGTAATGGTTCGTATAGCTCACCTAGCGAATGCAACAAGTCACTTATTAGTGCACCCGTATCTGATGACGGCGTCTGGTAGGCTACGGTTTTGGTATAAAAACGATAACCCGGCTTGTAGCGACTAGTTTCCATAAATATAGTAGCTTTTTTGGTCGCCTGCCCTGATTGGCGCAGCCTAAATGCGGCTTGGGTGGCAAAGCTAGTTACGGCCGACTGCATGACGTCTATATTATTTGTATCTTGCCCAAATGTACGAGTGCGCGCAATGCTCTTGCTAGGCTTGCCCCATAGCTCTAGGTGGTGACAAGATACTCCGTTAAGCTCAGCGACTAAGTGTTTACCATGGACCCCCATAAGTTGGTTGGCAAAGCTAGGGCGCATGTTAGCTAGGTCGTAGGCACACATTACGCCCTCAGCCTGCAGTTTTGGGGTGTATTTACGCCCTACGCCCCATATATCCTTGATAGCTGTTACTTTTAGGTGTTTGACGGCTTCTACTGGCTTGAGTAGGCTTAAAACTCCATTTAGGCTTGGGATTATTTTGGCACGTTCGCTGGCTAGCTTTGCTAGGGTTTTAGTGGGCGCAATACCGACAGAAACCGGTATCCCAACCCATTGCCAAACTGCTTGCCTGGCGGCCTGCCCCCAAGCCTCAAAGTCGGCTAGGTTAAGCTCTGATAGATCCAAAAATGACTCGTCGACTGAGTATATTTCGAGTCTTGGGGTAATTGTCTTTAATATGTCTGTTATACGCCGGCTAATATCGCTGTATAGCTCAAAATTAGCACTAAACTGCACTACCTTGGCCCGCTCAAAAATATTACGGCACTTGAATGCTGGCGCGCCCATGGGTATACCCAGCGCCTTGGCTTCGTTGCTACGAGCCACCACGCAGCCGTCATTGCTGCTTAGCACCACAGCTGGTCTACTTGCCAGGTCTGGCCTAAAAGCCCGCTCACAGCTCACGAAAAAGTTATTACAGTCGATTAATGCAAATATTGGCCGTTTCACGCGTTTATGTCCTTCGCTATGGCGCCTATATATTGGTGTATAACTGCCGTAATAGTTCCCCAGACCTCGGCATCCTGCGCTACCGCGTGGCGAGGTGACAGCACAAAGCTATCCTCGTGAATCCAGGCCACAAGGTCGTTTGAATTGGCACTCAGGGCCTTATCTATAATGGCTATATCACCGGCAAAGATGCCTTGGTCGGCCCAGTCATCCCCTGATATACGCATTAGGTAGGTACTGGCCCGCCTTGGCACGAGTAGACTGTTTAAATCGATTGGCTGCAAAGAGGTGTCGGTAGCTGGGTTTGGGAAGCCTTCGTGGACCGACACGCCTGAATCGATCGCTCCGCTATCCTGACTTTTATAATTCTGATAAAGCATAACAAATCACTTTCTATACGTAAGTAGTGCTCGTCGCCGGAGCGTGGTAGTTAGCGACCCTTTAAGTGTTTAGCCATCCTGTTTACCAGGAAGACAGTGATTTGTTATGTCTGTAAGTAAAAACACCAATAATTTCGGCGAGTACCTACACGACTAGTTAATAGTATACAACTATTTGTTTAGTTCTAGTTGGTCGAGAAACGTGGTTAGCTCGTGCGGAGTTACCTCGGCTTTTACTATGTAGCCGTCAGCCTGGTTTTCGATGGCTGTGCGACTTTCCTCGGATAGTTCTAGGTTTGTAGTGATAATAATTCGGGCGCGTAAGTTCGGAGTTTCCTCGCGCAAGCGGTGTAATATTTCGGTCCCGGCTATAGTTGGCAGCATTATATCTAGCAAAATAATATCGTACTTGTCGGTTTTAGATTCAGCTAGCGCATCTTCGCCATCAGCGATAACTTTTACTTCGTAGCCGCCCCTACTTAGGGCTCGTACGTATAGCTCGCCAATAAATCGCTCGTCCTCGATGACCAGTACTTTTTTGCCGTTTGATGGTTGAGTTTTCGAATTATCCATAATTACCTTCGGTACAGTGAGTGGTTCTTAATCCAGCCGTGAGCCGTGCGAACCATTCCAGCGTCATTATCGTTGCTTTTCTGTTTGTTGGCAAGTGAACTATACAGCTGAACAGTTATTCCTACCGTCGTACCCTCGCCGTCCTTGGATTTAATCCAAATATTACCACCATGGGCACCAATGATAGTTTTACTTAAGTAAAGTCCTAGCCCCGTACCGCTTACTTCGCTACGGTTACGGAAGTTACGGTGAAACTTTTCGAACAAGCTTGGTAGCACGTTGGCGGGTATTCCAACACCCTGGTCGGTAACGGTTGTTTCTACTAGGTTTTCTTTGTTAAGGTAACTTTTAATAACAATCTTTTTACTAGTTCCGCTGTACTTTAGGGCGTTATCTATAAGATTGCACAACACTTCGTATATGGTTATTCGGTCGGCGGCTACCGAAGGTAAATCTTTAGCTATATCGTACTCAATTTCTACTCCAAGCGACCGAGCTCTTAGCTGCATGTCTTCGGATACGTGCTTGATAATCTCGGACCATTGCACCTCAGCCAGAGTAACAGTTAACTGATTTTGCTCAATTCGCGCAACATTAAGGATGTTATTAACGAACACGGTCAATTGCTGAGCTGCCGAGCGTAAACGTGTCATATACACAGATGTTTCTTTGTCGAGCTTTCCCTCTAGGTCTTCGTCCAAAGCCTCTATATAGCCCCGTATGAAGGTTAGCGGTGTACGCAATTCATGGACAGCCAAGGCAATAAAGCTAAGCGACTGATCATCTTTGGCGTACTCTTGGGTGCGATCAAAGAATGTAACAATAAATTCAGTTCCAGTTGGGTTATCTCGGTTATAATATGCAGCTATGTCGCATTGCTGTACGGAATCTTCGTCGCCTTCTACTCGCACCCTAACCCTTTGCCAATAGGCCACGTCGGTTGCTTTGTCCTTTTGACATGTATCGGCCCAACTTTTAAGAGTAAATGGAGTTGAGAACTCTAGGTCTATTGACTCGAATATCGGTTTCCCTAGTAGCGCAGCACTTTCGGTTTTGGTGTATTCGAGGGCGGCATCACTGGCAAAAGTAGTCATTTGCTCACTGTTAAACACAAATAACGGTAGGGGTAGTTTGCTTAGTATGTTGCTCGCCTGTGTAGCCTCGCGGCGATGTTCGTCTAAGATTTTATCGGTTGGAGCGCTCGCAATCTGATATAAGTGGTAGATCATGCTACTGACGTATTCTTTGCCTATAGTGAGCTTGTCGGCAATTGGTGCCTCGGCATTACCTTTTGGTGATATGTGCAGGATTGCATCGCCAAAAGCCTTTAACAGTGTTTGCATATAGCTACCAGATACGTAGGCGATAATTAACGACGTAAATGCACAGCCGAGCACTGCTAGGCCTGTTAGCGTAGGCCGGGTAAGCATTTCGTCGCGCCAAAACCAAAAGCTACCAGCCAGAACCAACATTTGGAGCCCGAACGATATCAGCCATATACGAATACGTAGCTGCGTTATGGTTTTTTTGAGGTGTTCCATTAGGGTTTGTAGCTCACGTATGAGGCTGACCCCACAACGCTAATCCAGGTGTTGCCGGGATTAAGAGCTAATGGAGAGCCGTTAGCATTGCCGAAAACAATCTGTTCTTTGTCGGAGGCTTTAGACCAAGTGCCCTCTGTGACGCCCCCGTCTTGGAATATGTAGGCTTTACCACTACCTAGTGTTGCATAGGCAGTGTGTACTCGATCTGGATCGATACTCTGGCCGACGACGATAGCAATCACCACCTTTGGTGTTATTTGTACTCCCGAGCGCTCATCGACGTGAGGCTTACCGGCTAAGCTTCGTCTATAGCTATTAGTTGCCGCGTCATAGTCATAATGAGGATTATATAGTGGCCCTGATATAGAGAAGTCAATCGCCGAAGCTGTCGGTGTTGCTAGAGGCTTTTCGGCCTTGCGCGCAAAGCCCGTAAAAGTACTACTAGTTTTGCCTTTGGACTTACTGAGTGCCAATAGCTCAGCCATGCTGGTGTATAAGTTATGAGGAGCATATCGGTTAGACACTCGGTGGTAGGATCCTCCATTAGCAAATTGGTCTAGGTCCATGACTCCATCGGCTCGTAACTTGGCGAGTGCAACTGGGCTACCACCGGCATGAGCTACTGGAGCATCGAAAGCTTCTAGCCACGACAAGTAGTATGGCCTGACACTCCTGACTGGGCCAATGTAGTCCGGCTGTGCTTCCTGGAATAATGTCAAAAACCTAGTGATACCGCCTTCGGCTACTGCTTCAAACACGACTCCAGCGTCCTTTAATCCAGACTGCGGCCTGGCATCAGGGCTGTTTTCTATCATAACGGCTGTAACCGG
>JBDTJP010000039.1:0-8697 GCA_039935755.1 Saccharimonadales bacterium (SeqCode) | reverse complement strand
CACAATGAAGTTAAGCACTCAGGCTATTCGTACTCTTAAGAAAAAGGGTATTATACCTAAGAAATATGGTGAAACAGTAGCCAAGTAGACGTTCTAGCTATTTAGCAAATAAAAATCCCCTGAAATGGGGATTTTTATTTGGGCGTAGTTCTTGGCTAAACTACGCGTGCTCTAGAACGATTAGTTGCATTACTTCTGGTATTTCACCATCTTTAAGCTTCAACTTTTGAACTCTACTGGCTGGCTCGATACCTAGGTTTTTTAAGACATCCTCTAGCGACGCTTGGGGCACTTCGTATTTTACGTCCTTATCGGCGTAATGAGTTGGGATAATTATATTAGGCTCAACTGCCTTTATAACCTCTTGGGCGCCAACTGCGTCTAGTGTGTAGCCACCGCCTCCAACAGGTATAAATAAGACATCGATCATACCGATTGATTCAACTTGGCTTTCGGTTAGTTCCGGATAGATATGACCGACTATGGCTATCTTGATGTCGCCTATCGTTATCTTAAGTATAGTTGCCGTGTGAGCGCCCTCTTCGTCCATGTGGGCACGAGCAGCGATGCCATCTATCAATATATTAGCTGCTTCGTATTCGCCCGGTTGATCAATCGTTAGGCGTACATCCTTGGATGGCTTATCGTGCCTAGCACTGGTAAATAAGGCAATATCACCGTCCTTCGTAACCTTACCGTCTAAGTCATCAATAACTATCGCGGTTTTCTTAGACACTAATTTAACACAATTTGCTCCATAAAATTGGACTTCCACGGCTACTCCTCTACTTTCTTATCAGTTTTTTTCTTGGTCGGCTTGTTAGTAACCACATAATTGCTATCTACTAAAACCTGCATCTTAGATGCTAAAACTTGGCCGATAAATCGGTCATTAACTTCCCTACGGTAACTAAATTCGTCGCTATTCATAACCGTATAACGGAGCTCGGCGCCTTCTTTAGCTTCTAGCTCTGCCACATATTTTGTAACCTGAGACTGGTTTAAGTCACCCACTAACAACAAATCAATACCACTACGGTCATCACGGGTAATTCGCCCTGTTAATATAGCTAGCTCGACGTGGCCAAGCGCCTTAAGGGTTTGTTTCTCGGCCGTAGCGGAAGGAGCAGTTACGCTAGGAGATATGCCAGCGCCGAATATAGCTGCAAGTGGTGGATAGTATTCGTAGTCTTGCACCACTTCATAATAAAGCCGGTTATTGTTGGTGTCAGAAGATATGATACCGATGCTTAGTAGGTTTGCTAATTCACGACGAACCGAGTTAATCTGCTCGTCGATCTTGCGAGTAATTTCGCGTACATAAAAAGACCGGTTTGGATTACTATAAAAGAGCTGCAACAGCTTAACCCTTGTCTTACTCCCAAATAATTGTTCAATCACGTTCTTATTGTATCAGACGAATATACCTTTAGCACTGTTTTTTGTTCAGATACGTTGTTATTAACTCTACGGCCTCACTGGAGTCCTCTACCCAGTGAATACTTTTGTTGCGCTTAAACCAAGTACGCTGGCGTTTTACTAAATCAATTGTAGACTTTATTATCCGCTGCTTGGTTTCATCAAGTGTTTGATGATTCTCGAAATAGCCGCGCCACTCTTGGTAACCTATACCTTTCATGGGCTCAGCATCGTAACCAAAGCGACCTACCAGACCCTTAACTTCTTGTTCTAGCCCTATTTCTATCATCTTATTGACTCTTTCGGTTATTCTGCTTTTTAACAGTTCGGGATCTACAGTCAAACCAATAACTAAAGTATTTTGTCTAAGTGGATGTTTGTCAGGCATTCTGCCGTTATTTTCAATTAAGCGAATTATCCGGCGTTTATTACGAACGTCTATGCTACTAGTGTCTAATTTTTTTATTTTGGCCTCTGTTAATAGTTCACTAATACCCAAGCCGTTGAGACGCTCTCTGACATCATCCGGGCCTGGTGGCAAGAAACTATAATCGTATATAACGCTGTCTATATAAAGTCCTGTGCCTCCAACTAGAAATGGTAACTTTTTACGACTGGAAACATCGTTTATAGCTTCGTTGGCTAAATCCTTGAACAAGGCAGCACTGAACCCCTTTTTTGCGTCAGTTACATCGAGCAGATGGTGGGGTACTACGGCTAGATCAGCCATGCCAGGCTTAGCGGTTCCGATGTCAAAATCTTTATATACTGTCCAGGAATCAGCACAAATTATTTCGCCGTTAAATAGTTTGGCCAATTTTATAGCTAGTGCCGATTTACCCGAAGCTGTTGGCCCGACTATAACTACCAGGGGTGATACGGATAAGTTTACCATTTTGTCGACCATCTATGACGCTTCATATCCACTTTATCACCTATGAAGTGGATATTCTCTGGTTCAAGTACCGACCTGTGCCCTGTTACTCCACCTGGAAAGCCTTCGGCAAGCGCCCCGTCCACCTTTACGACCCGCTGCCACGGCAAGGACTTATCACCCCAGTGAGCAATACCGCCAACAATACGCGCGGCTCTCGGGCTGCCACAAATTGCTGCAATTTGGCCATATGTCATGACTTTTCCTAGTGGTATCTGTGAAACAACCGATTCAACCCTATTCTTAAAATTATCCTTAGTCTCGGCCATTAAAATACCCCAATACGGACTCCCAGTCTGGGCAGCGAGCTACCTCCTCTGGTACCAACTCTCCAGTTTGCCAACCATACTCACCAAAAAGAATCGGTTGCACCCCATAATCAAGTGCGCTTTTACAGTGCTCAACATTATCGTCAATAAGGTAGTTGGCACCTAGGGATCTACAAATTTCACCCTTTGTAATGTTGTTTCGCCAAGAATCCAAACAAATTACTGTATCAAAGACGTCCCCAAACATCCCTTTTATCCATTTTTCTGTAGCCACCTGTTGATCAGATGAGCGCGACGACACTGCGACAAGTCTGTAGCCAAGGTTAATTAAACTACCGATGGCATCACTGGCGCCCATTATTGTTTCGACATGAGATTGGTCAATAATGAGTTTGTGATAATATTCATCGATTATACCGTCACCATCAATATCGTGAGCCGACCATACAGTCTCATAATAGCTACGGTATGGGGCTTTGATGCTGTAATGATGCCGTTCGAGCGAAGTGCCACGTAGTTTATTAACAAACAGCCTGATTGTCTCTGTGCTGTTTGCCAAAACATCATCTATATCTAATGCGATTTTTGGCGCCATAATCACAAAGAAGTCTTAGTTGTCCGGCTTTTCATCTCGTTAGAGACAGTTTTTAAGAAATTATCAATTGCGTGTGAATCGTGTGGCTTTAGAACTTCCATATCAGAACGAACACGCGGTGTGACCTGGCCTGATTCTATCTCCTTTTCGCCAATAACTATCGTGTACGGGATTTTCATAAGTTCAGAGTTGCGGATCTTCTTCCCAACAGATACATTATCGTTATCTATGTGTACTCGCAGCCCCAAATCCTTGGCCTGCTGCGCAACCCCTTCAGCAAACTCAACTGTCTTATCTTCTTGGTTGACTGTAATCAGTCGTACCTGTTCTGGTGCTAGCCATACCGGGAACTTACCAGCTACGTGCTCAATATAGATACTCAGGAATCTTTCGAGTGAGCCTAGCAACGCACAATGAACCATTACTGGGCGGTGTTTCTCGCCGTCTTCACCGGTATATTCTAGCTCAAATCGCTCTGGTTGGGCGTAGTCGAGCTGAACTGTAGCCAGCTGTGTCTTGCGGCCAAGGGCATCCGTGGCCATAAAATCCATCTTTGGGCCGTAAATCGCAGCCTCGCCTATACCTACTTCATATTCAAGCTCAAACTGTTTGGCTAGTTTTTCGATTACCGCTTCAGCTCGATCCCAAGCTGCCGGATCACCTAAATACGAATCACTTTCATCTCGGAACGATAACCTAAGAGACAATTCTAAATCTAGTTGCGAGTATAGCGTCCTGGCGTCTTCGAGTAACTCAGAAAAAACAGTCTCAACCTGGTCTTCGCTACAAAAAACATGACTATCGTCTTGAGTAATAGCTCTTACTCGTGACAACCCGCCAAGCTCACCACTTCTCTCGTCACGGTATACCGTGGTAGTTTCGAGATATTTAACTGGTAAATCCTTGTAGCTACGAGGCTTAGAAGCGTAAATCTGAGTATGGTGTGGACAATTTACTGGTTTTAAAGCTAGCTCATCCCCCGATTCCGTAGAGGTAAACTTTAATAGTTCCGGGAACTTCTCGTAATGTCCAGATGTTTTATATGTATCAAGCTTGGCAATATGCGGAATCCATACTTTCTGATATCCACGATTCAATCGGAATGATTGTGCGAACTTATCAAGCTCATCGCGAAGTATAGTGCCACGAGGCGTAAATAATGGTAAGCCTGCGCCAATCAGCGGCGAAATTACAAACAGGTCTAGTTCGGCACCGAGTTTACGGTGGTCGCGCTTTTTAGCCTCTTCTAGCATATGCAAGTACTGACGCAGCTCCTTTTCGGTGGCAAACGCTACGCCGTATAGGCGCTGCATCTGTGGGTTGGTTTCTTTGCCCCTCCAATATGCACCAGCCACACGCATAAGTTTAAAAGCACCAACTTTGCCAGTACTTTCCACATGCGGGCCGCGACACAAATCAATAAAGCTACCATTCCTGTAGAAAGATACGCTCTCTACAGCGCTATCACCTTCGGTGATTGTCCCTAGTTCGTCTTTGTCCAGGTCCTTAGCCACTGTTGTGCCAGCTCGCTTAAGATCGTTTAGAAGTTCATTTTTGTATGTCTGGCCAGCCTTCTCAGCCCATTGAATTGCCTCGTCAATCGGCAACTCAGACCGTTCGAATGGCTGGTTTTCGCTGATAATCTTACGCATCTCAGTTTCAATTTGCTTAAAATCGTCTTCGGAGATCTTAGTGTCGCCCAAATCAATATCATAATAAAATCCATTTTCGACCACCGGGCCAACGCCTAGCTTGGTCTCTGGCCATAAGGTAGTTATAGCTGTAGCCATAATGTGCGCCAGACTGTGCCGCATTGCATGTAATTTATCTTTTTGGTCTACCATAGCTATGTCCTCTCGGTCTTAAAATAAATAAACGCGCTGCATTATCGTCTACGGATAATACTTGCGCGCTTCGGGTCTTGGGTTCCAAGACGGTTCCACCGAATGCTTTTACTCTTGCAACCTTGGTTATCGTACCTCTGTTGCCACGCCTACGAAGCTCCACGGTTAGTGAATCCGTTTCATTGCTTGTATACAGTATACCACCTCTATATACAAAACTCTTTTATGTACACTTTGGCTCAAAAAATAGAAAAGGGTCAAACGTTCTCGCAATACGTTCGACCCTGCTCACCCGATCAATGTAAAACACTAACCAAAACTCACCTGCAACAATCATAGCATACTAGCATTATAGTACTAGTACTTTTGTATTGTTTTTATTACATTAAGGCTGTGTTTAACTTTTACGGTACTTATACCGTAAATGGTATATTTGCTTCAATTATGTCAGCCATCTATCTGTCGGCCATACTGCTCCATTTACATTTTAGCTATAATTAGCTATCCTGTTCTCTGTTAAGTAGCACGGGCGATTAGCTCATTTGGCTAGAGCGCCACATTGACGTTGTGGAGGTGATAGGTTCGAATCCTATATCGCCCACCATCTAAAAAGCTCCCGCTTGGGAGCTTTTTAGATTCCATACTCTCTGAAGTTATTGGTAGCGCCTAGCTCTAGCTTGCTCTAACTTAGCCGAAGATGCTTGTAGCTTAGATTTCATCTTATCAAGCTCCTTTTGTTCCTTGGTTATCTGTCTTTGGCCGATCGTAGGACTAAAAGTAACTGTAATATCTTTGCTATCGACATGCTCGTAATCTCTTCTTTTCAGGCCAGCAGCTAGCCCAGCAAGATGTCCAAGCCCCCAAATAAGTACTATTTTAGCCGAAGGGTCCGTCTCTAAAGTATTATCTACTCCGGTTAATGCGACCTCATTACGTTTATCGATAATAAATTTATGGCTGGGCGGATGTAGACGCCTCCGTGTCCCTAGGCTGGTTTCTACACCCTTTTTGATCACACTAAAAATAAATTCATTGAGCTGTTCAACGTCTTTTGTCCTTGAGGCCTTTGATAATTTTCTACGAAAACGCGTGGTGCTATATAGGTCGTCTAACTGTGCTAAAACACCCATGTTCGCAGCCGTATAAGACTCGTCTACGTCCACATTAGTGCTGCCCTCTTCGCGAAATAACCTGTCATTTGGCTGCGCAACATACCTAGAAGCATCTGTTGCAATTACCGACGCGTCATAGGATGCATCCATCGTCGCAATAAGTAGTTTGTGCTTGAATCTACCGGCAAGGCTCAGCGGATATTCGGGCTCTTCGCTTTCAGCTATAGACTCGTATTGGACAATAAAGCCTTTATCCTGTCGGGCTCTTACATAGTCACCAAGACGAGCGTAATAGCTCGGTTCTCCAACGTGAATAGTCGGGACAATATCAATGACTGACCCTGTGTTTGGGTGTTCGTAAGTACGTATTGGAGCGGAGACTAGATATTCTGACATATCTTGCATATTATGCTACTAACTCATCATTTAGTCAATATTACAGACAAAATAACCGATGTTATCGTGCTTACGCTATTGACATACCCTTGACACAGTTACATAACTTGGCTATAATGGCTCGGTTAATTGGGAGGCGCTCATACTTGAGTACCGTTAATAAGAGCTCTTTAGAAAGCTTCGAACTCTTTTATGAAGAGTTAAAGCCACTGAAGACTCCAACAAGTCGTATACGACGAGTGCGCTAAGCTCTAGCCTGTTAGGCTAACTTAGCGCATGAGAACTCCAGCCAGAAATGGTCTGGAGTTTTTTATACACTTATTTGTCCAGCTTATCCACTTGAATATTTTATAGCTGTATGACAACATGTAGTCATGGTATGTATATATTGTGGTAACAAAACCCAAATTATTAACTCAAGGTTGCAGCGACGCATCAATAACACCTGGCGTAGGCGTCAGTGCAAGGAGTGTGAGGCTATATTCACAACCATAGAAGCCCCCGATCTCTTATTGGGCATTGTAGTTGCTAAAGGCAAGGCTATAGAGCCATTCTCACGCGATAACCTGTTTCTTAGCCTGTATGATTGCCTGAAACACCGCAAAGCCGCTCAGCAGGACGCTACAAGCCTTACAGATACAATAATTGGTAAGCTTTACTCGCACATAGACGTTGGAGTCGTTAGCCGTGCCGATATTATAAAAACAGCCAAGCTAGCCCTTAAGCGATTCGATAAAGTAGCCGAGGTTCATTACGCGGCTTTCCACACTATTAAAACAGCAATCTGACTACTGTTAGATAATTTTCTTATTGTCGTGCGTCACAACAACTTTGTCGGTGACATCAAACTTATCTAGGTATCTACCAAATATCAATCTAGTCTGTGAGTTAAGCGCCGCTACGGCGTTGTAGCATATGGTGGTAATCGGTAACATAACCCATTGAAGTATCATCCAAAGTGTTCGCCTACGCTTGTAACGCGCTGGCTTAGGCGGCAACATCTTAAAACTCAAGAAGAATGTTACCAAAATACCAATTAAAGCCACAGTTTGTATACGGCTGGCTAGTATGGGCAACTGGTTAGATGCGTAGTCCTGCGGGTTAAAGAGTGCCGGTATAAATGCCGAGAATGCCAATATAAGTGGTGCTACAGCCCATGTCACGTGGCCCTCTAACAATCGTGCGAATTTAAATATCAAGTCTAGCTTAGGTACTTTGTTATCTGTAAAAAATCCCTTCTCGGCAACATATGCAACATCTGACGCACCCCAAGCCCAGCGTCGCAACTGAATAAACTGAGCTTTAAGGGTTTTGCGATAAGTCGTAGATAACACCGCATCCTGGTAAATAGGCACGTATATAGGGTAGACATCGTGGTTGCCATCGTACCTAAAATAGCTACGCCAAAACTGGTGCCCGTCTTCGACAATCGTTCGCACACTCCAATAATCGGTATCTATGAGTGCCTGCATACTCTGCGCATGGGCCGAAAAGTTACGAATCACGTGTTGGCGCATAGACAGCACAATGTTCCAAAACGAGTTCCCTGTCGCAATAACGCGCATAGGTGCTGGGGCATCCCAAATATTGTTGGTATACAGTGGTATTGGCTGGTACGAAACGTGCAAAGGATCAGGGCTAGCAGCATACAAATAGCTCAGCGCCGCTAAGTAATATTTGTGAGGATGGTTGTCAGCATCAAGGGTTGTAACAATAACGTTTAGAGGGTCAATCTTTTCGGCCTCTAGGTACTTTTCTAGTTTCCTGGCGGCATATGTAATGTTGCCACCTTTCCCCCTGATTTCTTTGTCAGTTAGAGGGTGTTTACAGGTCATAACATGCATAAATTCATGCTTGTACTTCTCGGCTATTGCTAATACTGCTTCCTCGGATTGTGCCCCGTCCCTACCCTCGTAAGCAAACACCAAAATTACCTTCTTTTTATCATAAAGAGAGTTTACAACAGATTCAACAGTCGGTTCGATTGTTTCCCTAGTCTCATTATAAGCCGCAATAACTATGGCGTGCACAATATCTTCGACCTTGACTGGCGTTGGGTGTTCGATGTGCTTAAGCACATGCTCGCTGTGCCACTTAGGTATACGACGATCATAATGGCCCACCTTGC
>JBDTJP010000038.1:0-5615 GCA_039935755.1 Saccharimonadales bacterium (SeqCode) | reverse complement strand
TGGATATGTTTTCTTCGTTTACGTCACGTATATCTCGAGTGCCAACATCTATATCATCGCTCGGTGGCGGCAGCTGAATATGTAGGGGTACCATTTTTAGGCCCCTCTCGAAGTTCTTTTGTTCACGGAACACCTTACGAACTTGATAGTAAATTATCGGACCGGCTATTAGGGCCAGAGCGAGAACTACGACAACAATAACCAAAAAAATGGTCATGCTAGTCTTTGCTAACTTTCAGGTCTTTGTCGTAGCGCTTCTTCACGTATTCAGCCTTAACCTTGCTAAGCTCCTTATTTTGTATGTAAGGGTCATCTTTGGTTTGAGCGACTATGGCTTTAGCTTTAAAAATCCATTCCTTCTCAATCAGGTCCACATCATCAGCTATCAAAGTAGATGACATAGGGTCTGCAGAAGTGGCAGTGGAGTCGGAAGCAGATAGCTGGGTGGGTTGTTGCACAGATTGAGCTAAGCCCTGAGAGGTGGTAGCCAGCGCAGCCTGATCTATGGGTGCCTGATTAGACGAATCTTCTGCGCGAGCAGTTGTCTGCTCAGCCGAAGAAGGCCCAACATCTATAGGTATTGATGGCAGTTCACTCGACGGTACGTTGTTGTGATTACTCGGTTCCATGTGCTTAGTATTATAACTTATTTATCCCTGTTATGTTATATATTTCATTAATAGACGTCGAACAGCGGCTAATTTACTTTAAAAAATCAGCTCGCCATACATAGAACAGCAGTATTGAAGAAAACAGTAAAGTTAGTATGCCGTCACGCCAAGTCAACTGATGTAAGGACGCCAGGATAAGTAATAAAGACACAAGTACAGACATCGCGTACGGTACAATTTTAGCAGCCCGAGTACGCCTAGACAGATATCTCCCTACGAAGAGTTTTGAACCTTGATATACAAGTATGCCAAATAGTACAAAAGGAACGACTAGCAGAGGCAGTGGAACATGCTCAGGGTCACTAGTCGCAAAAATTACCAATAAGCCCACGATGGCTATGGCTATATACATAAATGTATTCGAATTATTGTTATTTAATCTATTAAACATAAAAATGCACTCCAGGTTAGTGTAGTGCATTTTTATAATATTTGGGAGCCTTAGACGGTAAATCCGCTACTTTATTTAAACTATATGAGCGCTTACCGTCTTTTAGGCTTTGACTGACCGCTCTCTCCGCAATGATGCGGGTGAGAGCGCTATCGGTATAGGAACCGTTGTTTTTGTAAGTGTTTGTTTTAACTCACTGTCTAAATACTACTACTTAATATTGTTTTAGTCAAGTACTACTTGATGTTGTATATACAACTATACAGTTTGAACGTGTTGTTTCGGACTCATAGAATGTGTAATTTTATATTGTTGTAATTACAATGTAACGATCATTGATTACGCTTAACCTTTTAAAGCTTTTACTGACAATACATACGGGTATCCGGCAAATGCTGCTTAGGAATGCTCTGGTTGGCTAGTTATTTATGTTTTTGTGGTAATCGCGTTAAATCCTGAAGTCACAACCCTGCGGTAAGCTATAATATGGCTAGGATACGGCCGTACTACATAATACGAATCGACATGTAGCATAAAGACACTCTCCTTACGGTCAGTACTATATACCGGATTGCATATGATCTTACACGTCTGCAAGCACTATGCTTACCTCGCGGGTCCGAGAGCGTGCCTGAGGCTCCACGAACCCAAGCCTAAGCACAACGTCGTAGTAGCCAGGCGCCTACCTTATAAAAGCTATATAGATATGAACAGACCTGGGGCTGTATCAATGCTACCCGCGGACCATAAAACAGCAATACACAATGGCGTGAACGGCTCATAAACTAGCTGTAAATACGCAACTAATGGTCGACTGGGTGTGCCGTATAGTGATATACCATGCACCAAGTTATACACAACCGGTATTTCATAAACATAATCGTGTTGACATAGTAAAACAGAGTCGTTACTATTAGTTCAGCACTTGAATAAAAAAAGTGCTCAAAAACAAAAAACGTATCTGTAACAACGGCTTCTCGCAAGCCGTTGTTCCATTCAACCGACTGGAGCAACGATACGTTCAACCGACACAAAAAGCTAAAAACCAATATACAAAAAACGGTCCGTAATGGACCGTTTTTTGTTAATGATTCGACTTATTCCTGAGAATTAACTTATAATATAAGCACTATGAGTGTGGGCATCTCCAGTATATCCGAAGCCGGTGGCTACGCAGCTATCATAACTATAGAATGTGATATAAGAAAAGGCTTGCCTGGGATCATCATCGTTGGGTTTGCTAACCGAGCAGTAGATGAAGCCAAGGAGAGGCTTCGCGGAGCTTTCCATGCCAGCAAGTTGGATTTCCCAAAACAGCGCATAACTATAAACCTAGCCCCAGCAGACATACCTAAAGAAGGAAGTGGTTTTGATCTCGGCATTGCTGTAGCCATAATGACGGCTTCTGGTGTTATAAGTAAAGACGGCCTAAAGAATGATTCTCTCTTTATAGGTGAGCTGGGCCTAGACGGTGATGTCCGACCTATAAGAGGTATAATCGGTAAAATACTAGCTGGGAAGTCTAAGGGATTTAAGACATTTTATATTCCAAGCAAGAATTTAAGCCAAGCGCAGCTGGTTCCAGACGTAAAACTTATCCCTCTGGCAACACTACGTGATGTGTACCTAGACCTTACAGATGCGCTAAAAATTAAGACAATTCAGACTGATCTAGGCAGATCACCGGAAGTAGACCAAACATCGGATATAGACTTACGCGATATAAGCGGCCAAGCTAGAGCTAAGCGTGTACTCGAGATTGCAGTAGCTGGCGGGCATAACATTTTATTTAGCGGCCCTCCCGGTACGGGTAAAAGCATGTTGGCTAAAGCTTTGCCGGGGATACTGCCCCCTATGAGTATCGATGAAATACTCGAGGTAACGCACCTGCATAGCTTAGCAAGTAATAATTTTGATGAAATAATCACAAAGCGGCCTTTTAGGGGGCCGCACCACAGCGCTTCTACGACAGCAATTATAGGTGGAGGAGCGGCCGCTAAGCCTGGTGAAATCAGCCTAGCTCATAGGGGTGTACTGTTTCTTGACGAGTTCCCTGAATACACAAGGAGTACAATTGAAGCCCTACGACAACCCCTGGAAGATAAGTCAATCACAATAGCCAGAGCCCGACAAAATGCAATATACCCCGCTGACTTTATGCTCGTAGCAACAAGCAATCCCTGCCCTTGTGGCTATTACGGTACCAATAAACCTTGCGTGTGCTTGCCATTTGCAATTTTAAAGTATAAACAAAAGCTATCTGGTCCAATTATAGATCGTATCGATTTATATGCTGACGTAGACAACATACAACACGACCAACTACTCAAGGACAATCAGGGTACGGAGTCTAGCGAACAAGTTCAAAAGCGAATCATCGCTGCGAGAGCTGTACAGAAGCAGCGCTTTAAATCCAACAAAACGAATTCTACACTTACTAACCGTGAAATAAAGGCATGTGCGCATCTAGATCCTAAGGCTGAGATATTACTCAATGCAGCAGCTGAAAAACTACAAATTTCAGCTAGAGTATATATGAGGCTAATAAAAGTTGCCCGAACCATCGCTGATCTTGAAAATAGTACAAACATCAAAACCTCACACATAAGCGAAGCTATCCAGTACCGTAAGCCCGAAGACAAGCAATACTAAACCGTGTTATCAATCGTAATCAAATCTGTTTAACTGCATATCCATAAAAGGCCAAAAAAGTCCTGCCATCGGCTTGACCTCTGTTCGTGCATCTGTTACACTTTACGTCTGAATCAGCTAATGTTCAAAGGAGCTAATTAATTAGCAATCAAGTTCGCCTGAATCATAACATTCGGGCACCACAGTTACGCGTAATAGATGAAGACGGCACCCAAATGGGGGTCCTAAGTCGCCGCGAAGCTTTGGACCTCGCTAGCGAGCGAGAACTTGATCTAGTAGAGGTTTCTCCGGGTGCTGATCCACCGGTTGTTAAGATAGTCGACTGGGGTAAATACAATTACCAGCGAACTAAACAACTCCAGAAGCAAAAGCGTACTGCTAAAAATCCTGAGATGAAGCAGATGCGTTTTGGCCTAAAGATCGGTGAGCACGATTTGGACGTCAAGCTGAAGAAGGTTACCGGCTTTTTAGAAGCTGGTCATAAGGTTAAAATTACTGTGTTTTATCGAGGACGTGAAATGGCTCACAAAGATATCGGCTTTAAACTAGCAGATAAAGTCATAGAACGTTACGGTGATAGCGTAATAGTTGACCAAAAACCACAATTAAACGGTAAGCAATTAATATTTGTTCTAAGGAGTAGCGGACATGCCAAAACTGAAGACGCATAGCGGGACAAAAGACCGCATAAGAATTACTAAAAACGGCAAAGTACTACGCCGCCGCGCTGGTGGTAACCACTTGCTCGAGCACAAAAGTGCATCGCGCAAGCGAACCATGGCTGGGACAGTCACTATGACTGGCAAGAGCGCTAAGAACATGAAGCTAAGATTGGGAGCTAAATAATGCGAGTCAAGAGAGGCGTTGCAACACACGCTAAGCACAAGAAAATCCGTCAAGCCACTAAAGGCATGACAAAATCTAACCGTTCGAGCATACGCCGTGGTAAGCAGGCTATAACTAAAGCTCTAGAAAACGCGACGAGAGACCGCAAGGATCGCAAGCGAAGCTTTAGGCAGTTATGGAATGCCCGCATTAACGCAGCAGCCCGACTGAACGGCACTACTTATAGTCGTCTGATTGCAGGCCTAAAAAAGGCTAACGTTGGGCTTGATCGCAAGATCCTAGCCGAACTAGCTGTTAACGAGCCAAAAGCATTTGAAGCTGTCGTTAAAATCGCTAAATAATCACTATCGACAAACAAAAAACACCTCTGCAAATCAGGGTGTTTTTTGTTTGTCAGATTATCCGTAAGCCGGGTCCTGTTTTATCCAATCATCTATCTAGCCCAAACGTTGCCATCTGGATCAAGCGGATTTTATGATACATCCTTGGCGGGAAACCTTAATAAGGATGCACCTCCTTGCAGCAGACAGGGTTTACCTCTCTCTGGCGTCACCGACAGAGACTGTGGGCTCTTACCCCACTCATTTCACCCTTACCTCGGCAAGCCGAGGCGGTACTGTTTCTGTGGCACTTTCCCTAGGGTTACCCCCGGTCGCCGTTAGCAACTGTCTTTCCCTACGCTGCCCGGACTTTCCTCCCCCGATAAATCGACGGCGATTGGTCAATAATCTGACCTAGCCTATTATACACGAGTATCGTTGCTGTCGGCTTTTGCTTCTGCATCTAAACACTTATTAACTTGGGAGTCTGCTAGCTGGTTAAGCTCTCTGGGTACATGAGTATAAGTTATCTTCTTAAAAGTCTTGGCTAGCTTAATAATCGCAGCATGTATGGGCCACAGATCTCGGTTCTTAATCTTGAATATTCCCTTCATTTGGTTCACTACCAACATACTATCCATGTAGACATAGATAACCTGAACGCCTAGTTTATGTGCTCGCTCTAAGCCAAACTTAAGAGCTTGGTATTCTGCTTGGTTGTTTGTAGTAATACCC
>JBDTJP010000037.1:0-6546 GCA_039935755.1 Saccharimonadales bacterium (SeqCode) | reverse complement strand
CAACTAATATTAATGAAAATGGGAAGGTAGTTTAGATGACTTTAGATGAATACCAAGCCAAGGCCTTAACAACCGCAATTAAAAACCCCGATCCACTTATGGACAAAACTATATGGGCGATGGGTATTTCTGGCGAAGCTGGTGAGGTTTTAGAAAAGTGGAAAAAGATTGTGGCTTATAAGAAAGGCGAGATAAGTGAGCAAGACAGGCTAGAGGTTAAAAAAGAGCTTGGTGACGTTGTTTGGTACGTAGCTGTGTTTGCGCACAGTCTGGGGTTTTCGCTCGACGAAGTTATGCAAATGAACGTCGAAAAGTTAGCTAGCCGTAAGGCTCGTGGCGTTACTAAAGGCGAAGGCGACAATCGGTGATAAAATTTGATTCTGCCCAGCCCTATATAGACTGCTTAGCTGTTTTTAGGAAGGGTAACAAAGTTGCCTTTGTGTTACGTGAAAACACAGGCTGGATGGACGGAATGTACGGTCTGCCCGGTGGAAAGGTCGAGAAAGGTGAATCCTTTACTGCAGGAATTATTCGCGAAACCAAAGAAGAAGTTGGCGTAGATTTAAAACCGGAGCAACTAAAACAAGTAATGACTGTATACAGAAGAAGTGATGATATGGACTGGGTTGGCGTTTGGTTTGAAGTTGGACAGTGGGATGGGGAATTGTTCAATGCCGAGCCACAAATGCACACCAAGCTAGATTGGCTTGATTTGGATGAACTACCCGAAAACATGATTCCGTATCTACGATATTGCTTTGAACAGATCAAGGACGGCAATAATTATGCTGAGTATGGCTGGGAAAGCTAGCCTTTAAACTCCGCCCTGAGCCATTCATCGAGGCTCCCACCACCGCCACCAGATATACAAACTACAGTATCACCTATGATTAGTCGCTCTGTAATATGTTGTTTTAGCTCGGCGTTCAGCTCGGCAGGCTCAGCGATCGTCCTATTGCTTAGGCCACTAATAAACTCCTTTGGCGACAAAACAGGCTGGTCGGGGTCTTCACGCGCCAAATAGCTGGGTACCCAATATAGCTTTTTAACACCTTTGAACAAATCTTTGTAGCCGTCTTTTATATAGTATTGGCGTCGGTTGGTTAATGGTTCGTAAACAACTGTAATGTTATTAGACGTTTCGTGTGCTGTCTGTAGGCAGCCACGGATTTTCTCGATGGTATGGGCATAGTCACTGTACAAATTATCACTAATTCGTTCAAATCTACGGTCTAGTCCTGGGAATTTATTGATCAGGTTAATGAGTTGCTCAATTGGATTATTGGTAAGTGAAGCCAAGGCATTCACTGCCAGCCAGGCATCCTGGCGATTTACAAGCCCTAGGAGCTCTATTTGGTTCATAGCCGTGTCATTGTCGTCTAGCACTACAGAAGCGTCACCAGGGGCTAACCCGAGGCTCCCAGCATCATTATTCCAGACAACTCGCTCATTGCTCTGGCTCAAAAACTGCTGAAATGCTTTATTGTAGGCCTCGCGGGTCGGGAACTGTTCGTGGTGATCGTAATCTACCCCTGTAATTAGACTTAAATAAGGCTCAAACGCTAGGAAATTATGATCAAATTCATCGGCCTCGTAAACGAAATACTCCGAGCCTTCGACATATTGACCCATTTCGCCAAAGGATATCTTAGCCCCAACCGAGTAACTGACAGGTATACCTAGTTGCTTAAAGAGCCAAATAACCATGGCAGTTGTAGTTGTTTTACCGTGTGTGCCAGCAATAGCGATTAACTTTAGCTGCTTGTCATTGATTATTTGGTTGAGTAGCTCATCGCGCTTAGACACCTTAATGCCGGCTTGTTTGCAGAACTGAAGTTCAGGAGCATTTGGATCTTCTATAGTTAAGGCTGATGTATGCACAAGCCAATCAATTGGTTGGACGGAATGCGATTCAGATATTTGGTCATAGCTCTGACCGATGTGAATATCATTTATCCCTTGAGTGCGAAGATATTGTATATACTGACTATCTTGTTTGTCGGATCCAGATACTTTGTATCCTGCCTGAGCAGCAATCATGGCTAATGGGCCAATCGCAGTGCCGCCAATACCGGAAAAATATATGTGCATGTGTTCTAGTTTAATGCAGTCTCCGCGAAAGATGAAACCAGGCAGTCAACATATAGGCTAGAACAAAGATGTGATTTAAGGTTAGAATAAGACTATGCACAAGCGTAAGCTACATCATATACTGACAAAACTTAAGTCGATTCGCTACGTCTATCTAATTGCTGCGATTCTTATCACTGGCACTGTAGCGTTGTTTGCGTTACGCCAAAACAATCTAACTGCTTTAAGGCTGAGTGAGAATTTAGCGCAGGTCGATAAAGATAATGGTAACGTAAGCGCGGCTTTGAATAAGCTACGAGTGTATACGTACGGGCACATGAACACTAATCTATCGGCGGCATCGAATGTATACCCGCCAATTCAGTTAAAGTCTAGCTACGAGAGGCTAGTGGCTGCCGAGAAATCCCGTGTTAAACAGGGTAGTGACAATATTTATAACGATGCTCAACATTACTGTGAGAAGAATTCACCACAAAGTTTTTATGGAGCTGGTAGATTGCCGTGCGTTCAGCAGTACCTAGATTCTCATCCATTAACGCAGCCAGAAGTTCAAAAGATACCAGATAGTTTGTATAAGTTTGATTTTGCTAGCCCAGTTTGGTCACCTGATCTGGCTGGATTTAGTATCGTTATTGTTTTTTTCCTCATTCTGTTACTTGTTATCAGAGTTGTTCTGACCTGGTGGCTTAAGTCTCAGCTTAGACGCAAGCTAAGATAGATATAAATTGAACTGGGTATCCTTGTTAGTATTAGTGTGAGTAGAGAGTAGTAGCAATCATAGCTACAAATAAATAGCCCCGGTATTACCGGGGCTATTTATTACCTGACAATCGCCAGCCTTATAACAGTAGTTAAACTAACTAAGGTTTCTTGGTGGTTGTATTAGGTGTTGCAGTTGGAGTTTGGGCAGCCGGCTGGTTGCCATTAGTTACTGGTGTGGTTGCGCCAGATTCAGCTCCTGCTTTGTTATCGGTATTAGTGGTATTTGTGTTGGTACCTGAAGTACTTGCATCACACTTCTGACCATTTGGATTCTGTTGCTTAAACTGTGCAACTGCCTTGGCGACCTGGCCATCAGCCTTTAGATTTTCCCAGAATATAACCTGAGACTGGTTTATAACCATTTCGTCATTTGGTCCGTGCAATTCACAACCTAACTTAACAAGAGCGATATCCTGGTTGTTAGCAGCTGCGTTACTATTAGGCTGAACTGTTTGGTTAACCCGCAAGTAGTAAATATCGCTAGCGCGAATATACTTGTCATTCAGGTTTTTAATTTTACCGAAGTAAACCTGACCACCATTCAAGAATATGGCTTGCATTCTGTCGTGGGCGACGTACTTACCTTCGTTACCGGAAGAGTTACCAAATATAGACAGTCCTATTAAGGATAGCAATAGTATCCCAGTACAAAAGACCAGTGCTACATTAGCGGTTCTTAAGCTGATCCAAGCGAACTTAGATCTTTTAGGCCTGGTTGGGCCAGCTACGTTAGTTGGGCCTACACGATGTGCGGGCTGATTTGCGGGTTGTGTTGGGCTTGGCCCACGATTCCATTCCATCGAAGTTATCCACCTTTGTTTAAGTTTCTTAATTACGGTAATAAGTGTACTGCATAAGCGCTTTAACATGCAAGACTGTTTACCTCAATAATTACAAAACAGGGGTATTATTGTTATTTACAGATGTGATTTTCGTAGTAGACTTATCATCACATTCCCCTCTGTTAGCGCAACGACTGTATCTATATATTTGCTAGAAACGGCTATAACAGGGTTGACAACTGGAATCTCAAAAGCGTATGGTAGTGAGTACCAACAGTAATGTAAGAGAGGGAGAGCTATTTATGGCTTACAAGCACACTAACTCCAAGGGCGTAACATATTTTTTGAACTCAAAGCTCGTCGTACTACGCGGCGGCAAAGAACAGAGGATTTACTACTTCAGTAAAGACGAACGTCCTGAGACTATCGACGCAGTTCCAGATGGTTTCATGGTGAACGAAAACCCTCGTAACGGTTTCTTGACCGTTAAGCGCAAATAATTAGACCTAAAAAGTCTTAACATTTGGATCACCCCGTTAAATCGGGGTGATTTTATATATAATGACAGTTTATTTTGTAAAAAAATAGGTAAATAACCAATTTATTATCTGATATAGTTACTTGTTATGAGCAAATTTATATTGAGTGTTAAGGATTTACAAAAATCTTACGACGGCAAAAAGGTTGTAAATGGTATTAGTTTCGAAGTAAAAAAAGGTGAGATATTTGGTATTTTAGGGCCTAATGGAGCCGGTAAGACCACCACACTAGAAATGATCGAAACTCTACGCGAGATAGACGGTGGTTCGGCTACGATTGATGGCATAGACGTAGCAACGAACCCGTATAAAATCCGAGGCATAATAGGCGTACAGCCACAGACCCCAGGCTTTCAGGACAAAACTAAACTAAGTGAGCTTATAACGATGTTTGCGGCTGCGTACGGCGAAAAGGTTGATCCTAAACAGTTCTTAGACGATGTTAACCTAGGGGATAAAGCTAACAGCTACGTAGAAAGTCTATCTGGTGGCCAAAAACAACGATTTAGTATTGTGACCGCGCTTGTACACAGCCCTAAAGTGTTTTTCTTAGATGAACCTACGACTGGGCTAGACCCTCAAGCTCGCCGAAGCTTATGGAAGCTTATTCAAGAAGTTCGAGACCGTGGCATTAGCGTTATAATGACAACTCATTATATGGATGAAGCCGAGATTCTGTGTGATCGAATCGCAATTATGGATAGTGGCAATATTATTGCGCTCGATACACCTAAAAAACTTATCAAAGATTTGTTAGCACGAGGCTTTACCAAGTCTCAACATGTTGAACAAGCGAATCTGGAGGATGTATTTATAGATATGACAGGTAAAGGACTAAGGATTTAATTATGACATTCAAACAAAAGATGTATACAATTTGGGCGTTCTTTACAATCAATTTGCGTCGTGTTTTTCGCGACCGTTTGGCGCTATTCTTTACATTCTTGTTCCCTTTGATATTCCTTTTTGTTTTTGGCGCACTTAACAAGGCAAACTCGGTGTCATTTAACGTTGCGGTTATTAACCAATCAAACACGGCTTTCTCTAAGCAGTTCGTGGGTGACCTTGGCGGTGTAAAAGCACTTAAAATAAACAAAGATGTTACTGACTTTAAACTGGCCAACGAAAAGATGGGCAGGGGTGAGCTCGATGCCACGATTGAACTACCTGCAGGATTTGGCGACATCAAGGATGGTAAGTACCCAGCTGGTCAGGCTATTGTTCACTATACTCAGAATAATGAGCAAGCCGCCAGGACGCTAGAATCGGTTCTACAGGCAGACTTCCAGGGTATAAATGCCAAATTAGTTAAGACCGAAACACCTTTCACGGTTGCCACCAAACAGACTAATGAGCGCAGTTTGTCATCGTTTGATTACACCTTCACTGGGCTTTTGGGCTTTGCAATACTGGGCGCCGGTATCTTTGGCCCTATGAATGTGTTCCCCGAGCTTAAGAAGATGGGTATTTTGCGCCGTTTACACACTACACCCCTAAGGGTTTGGCAGTATTTTGTGGCCACTATGATTGGTCAAGCCGTTACTGGGCTCATGTCAGTTGCACTTATGATTGTTGTTGCAATCGCAGTTTTCCATCTAAATGTTGTGGGTAATTACTTTTATCTGGCTATCTTTTTAGCCTTCGGAATTATCATGATCCTAGGTATTGGGCTGGCTTTAGGAGGTTGGGCCCAGAACGAACGTCAAGTGGCACCACTCGGTAACATGATTGTATTCCCTATGATGTTCTTGACGGGTGTGTTCTTCCCGAGATTCCTAATGCCACATTGGCTACAGAGCATCACAACTTACATCCCTTTAACACCAGTTATTGATGGGGCAAGACTAATTGCTACCGAGGGTAAAAGCATATTTGCATTAGGTCCACAACTTGCGGTTATGGCTGTATGGACGGTGATAATTTATATCATCGCCTTTAGAGTTTTCCGCTGGGAGTAGGTTAGACACACGCACAAAAGATACGTATGGTTGTAATATATTGACAAGTGTGATATAATATACAAATTATGGCTATAGAAAATCGATTAGTAGACGATCCGGCACACATACAGCAGTTACGTCTTAATATCAGGGCAGAGAATGCGGAGGCTATAAGTATTCCCGCTGACTCAATGGGTTATGATAGCTGGCCAGATCATCTATCAGATTCTGTTGGAAGTTTAGCTACCGCCAATAGTGGTGAGTTTGAGCCCAACGGCCGAATCGAAGACCCAGATTTAGACAAGGAATGGCGTGAACAAGTTGCAGCCGATCGTGCCAGGCGAAATCTCCACGCAGTGCCAGCAACAACCAGGCGCTCTACCGCCAGACAGCAGAATCTAAATGAGCTAGATTATATCAAGCGTGTACGCA
>JBDTJP010000036.1:0-3592 GCA_039935755.1 Saccharimonadales bacterium (SeqCode) | reverse complement strand
GGTCATTTGGATTTGCCATAGCTAGGTCAACAAAAATCGCGGTCTTCTCATCATGATCTTTTGGCCTAATATCTACCACCGACTGAGGCGAGTAACCATCTGGCTGATAGACCTTTGGTTCACCAGCTCCCACTGAGTCAAAAAACTGAACATAAGTTTCGAAGCCTTTTAGCCTTTCAACTAATTCATTTACATCCTCGATAATATTTTGTTCAAAAACAGGGTAATAACTCTCTGGTGTTTTGCGGGTTGTTTCTACGCTCATTCGTAACATTATACCACTATTGTCAATATTTACGTATACTTTACAGGGGTTTTAGGGTAAAATACAACATTATGGTCAAAAAAAAGCCAATCAAGACTAAACAGATAACCAATCGCCGAGCCGGTCATGATTATGATTTGGGCGACAGTTTAGTTGTGGGCATTGAGCTGACCGGGGCGGAAACCAAAAGCTTACGGCGTGGACACGGCCATATACGCGGCAGTTACGTGACGGTCAAAGATAATGAACTATGGCTACTCAACGCGACCATCACTGGCGATGCAGCCGTTCGCGTGCCAGAAGAGGATAAAACTCGTAGCCGCAAGTTACTTGCCAAGCGCAAACAGATCGACGAACTGATTGCACTTAAGCAACAAGGTCAAACAATCGTACCGCTTTCGTTACTCACACAAAGTCGTTACGTAAAACTAAGGATTGCAGCGGGCCGGGGTAAAAAGAAATACGACAAGCGCCAAATATTAAAACAACGCGATGAGCAACGAACTATCGATTCTGTGCAGAAATCATACAGGTCATAGGGTTTATTTAATATGTTGCTTTCACTAGATATATCCGAAAAGTCATTTGGTCATAAAACCTTATACACTGATTTAAAGTTTGATATCCAGCCCGGCGAGAAGGTCGGACTGATCGGTCGGAATGGTACCGGTAAGTCGACATTGATGCACATAATAACTGGCGATGATAAGGACTACCAGGGCGAGGTAGATGTTAAACGGGGAACTGTCGTAATAGCTAGCCGGCAGGAACACCACGATTTTGGAGACAAATCTGTTCTCGAATACATACAAGGTGATCTTAACGATTTTGCAAAGTTGCACCACATCATAACTACCTATCCAGAGCACATGGGCGAAAATGGCAAAAAACTACAGCAATACAGCGACGCACTAGAGCGCTTTAACCATTTAGGTTATTTCCAGATAGAGGACGAGTTAAGCCAAGCTATGGAGGCCTATCAGATAGACCCAGCCAAGCTCTATGGACCCATTTCTGATTTGAGTGGCGGCCAAAAACGTATGATAGAGCTTATTAAAGTACAGCGTTCACGCGGGCACTTGGCGCTTATAGATGAGCCAACGAACCACATGGACTACATTGCCAAAGAAACATTCGTAAAATGGTTGGCCGCAGCCGATGAAGCTGTAATGGTAATAACGCACGACAGGGATGTACTGAGTGTAGTAAATAAAATAGTCGAGATACGGAACGGACACGCCTACAGTTTTAAGGGAAACTACGCAAAATATCTCAAGATAAATAAAAATCAAATCACTTCACAGGTAAATGAATTTGATCTTACCCAGCGTCGCATGCAAAACCTAAGCAACGATGTGATACGGTTTAGGCGATTCAAGGAGAAAGCCCGTGACCCAGGTACAATCAAACGCTTTAAATCACAGGAACAAAAAGCCCAGGCCGAGCTAGAAAAGTTATCAAAAATTGAACAGCCGTCGTTCTGGATAGACCGCGAGAATGTTGACGAGCTAAGCGACAAGTTAAGTAGTGCTTATGACAAATATAAAGCTAAGAATATCCAACTTAATACTCGTAGCAAGAAAGCCGAAAGCTCACGCGAGCTGATAAAAGTTAAAGACTTAAGCCTCGGCTATGACGATAAGCCCTTGTTTAGCGGAATTAACTTTGCGCTAAACGATGGTGAGCGTATTCGGTTCCATGGTCGTAATGGTGCGGGTAAAACCACACTCGTAAACGCCATAGTCGCATCGGCAAGTGGCAAGCAATCTAGTTCGAAACAGTTCGAAGGTACTATTACAGTTGAGCCAGAGCTAAACATTGGTAAGTACGAACAAGAGATTGATTCAAAGTTCTTGTCGATGACTTTGAAAGCTGCTATTGAACAATCGTGTTTCGAAAAAGATGTACCCGTGAATGAGCAAAAAGTTAAACAACTACTCAGTGAGTATTTGTTTAATCCCGCAAGTGACGGCGAAATGTTAATAGAACGGCTAAGTGGCGGCCAAAAGGCTCGTTTCCAATTAATACGCATGTTACTAGGTGACCCACACATCCTTATATTGGATGAGCCAACTAACCACCTAGATTTACCTAGTATCGAGGAGATTGAGGACGCTTTGAGTGCATACAAAGGTGCAATTATATATATCTCGCACGACAGCTATTTTGCAGACAAACTGGGCGGCAAAATCATGACAATCGACACTTAATAGCCTAGGCCTGCGCTATTTTAGGTTGTTATAGCTGATTTGTGCGGCCCAGAGTATTTACAACGGTGACAGTTATAGGTAGAATAGCATCTGTTGGTCGAGCCGTTCTTAGGTTCGGTAGAACATTACACAAATTATATTCGGGAGTAGCTTTTAATAGTGAACGTGGAGCATTTGCACCGCCTTAGCTACTCTAGTACATTTAACATACATATATTATTCGGGAGTAGCTCAACGGTGGAGCAAGAAGCTGTTAACTTCGAGGTTGCCGGTTCGAATCCGGCCTCCCGAGCCAAGAATTAAGAAGGTCAGATTTATCTGGCCTTTTTGATTCTTTGATTCAGTGAAGCTGAGTCCGAACCGTAGGTTCGATATTTGAGGATGCGCGCAGGAACTCGTTCCGAGCACACCGCAAGAATATATGCCTATAATCCGGCCTCCCGAGCCAATCATAAGCACTTTGCCAAAGTGGAATGTTTATATTTGCTATACTCAAGCCAAGGAGATAACAATAATGATACATATTCAATCGACATTTAGTGGCTTCTCGGTAAATGATCTGAGTGCTGCAAAACAGTTTTATTCTGAGACACTTGGCCTAAAGCTAACCGATGCAGTTGGAGGTACAACTATACATTTACCGGGAGGGGCAGAAGCGTGGATGTATGAAAAGGCCGACCATGTACCAGCAGGCTACACTATGCTCGATTTTAAAGTGAGCAATATAGATGAAGCTCATGACGAGCCTGTGAATTCTGGCGCGGAATTTGAGCATTATCCCAACTCTTACCAGGATGAAAAAGGCATCATGAGAGGGAAGGATCACAATATGGGTCCAAACATAGCGTGGTTCAAGGACCCTGCAGGTAATATACTAGCGATTCTAGAAAGCTAAATCGAATCTTATAACGGTAATTCGTTCCTCTATTTTGATCATTCCAGATTATATACCTATAATCCTGCCTCCCGTGCAAGAGCAAGCTGACCCGTTCCCTAGATCTGTGCCTTCAGCTAGGTAATATCGCAAAACTATAAATAGCGGTGGTATACTTTAGAATATGATTAAAATAGCAAAACTTATAATCTTTAAAATCCTATTCGCATTACTAGGTTTTAG
>JBDTJP010000035.1:0-8947 GCA_039935755.1 Saccharimonadales bacterium (SeqCode) | reverse complement strand
CCCGGCTTTGGGCAAACTCAAATACCTCCGGAAGCCTGGAATCTTGATAACTATGCCAAATTTGTTAAATCCTTTTTGTCAAAGATAGAAGTTAAGCCATATGCAATTGTTGGACATTCTAATGGTGGTGCCGTTATCGTGCGAGGTGTGGCTTTAGGCGAATTATTACCTAGTAGATTAGTACTGTTGGCGGCATCTGGCGTACGTAACTCTCATAAAACACGCAGATTCTTTGTGAAAATCATTGCCAAGATTGGTAAAGTACTGACCATATGGCTACCGATTACCGTGCGTCAATCTTTGCAACGGAGACTGTATGGTACAGTTGGATCCGATATGCTCGTTGCTGGGCATATGCGCGAAACCTTCAAACTAACTGTATCTCAGGATGTTCTTGCTGATGCCAAAACTATCAAGAACCCAACATTGTTAATTTATGGTACGGATGACAAGGCGACGCCAATAGATGGAGTTGGCGAGTCCTTGCACCAAGCCATTAAAGGGTCGCAGCTCGAGGTAGTTAAAGGGGCTGATCACTTTGTGCATAATTTTGATCCAAAAGGGGTTAGTAGCCTTATAAAGGAGTTCCTGGGTTGAAAAGATTATTTAGTTATTATTATCCAAATACACCATATGTACTTGTGTATATGCTGCAGCAAGTTGAATACGATGTTGGCAAGTTTACGTCTTGGGTGTGGAAGCTACCCAACCTATTTTCGCTGCGCCGTCGCGGACATTTAGTTGCGACTAGTAGGGTCAAAGCCTCATTAGTCTTAGCGTATTTCGTATGGCTAGCAACGATATTTATCCCAGCTGGCTATGCATTTGTAACCCATAACTATGCTTGGCTGCTGCTAATATTGGTTGCGCCGATTTCGGTCATAGTTTGCTTGTCGGCAGGATCGTTTGCACTGCAGACGTTAATAGTGGGCCCTGCTCAGCGCAAACAAGTGCTGGCTGCCAAAAGTAAGCTCCAGGGCATGCAGTCAACACGGATTGGTGTTCTGGGTAGTTACGGCAAGACCACAATGAAAGAGCTACTACTAACTGTTTTATCAGAGGGGTTAGAGGTTGCCGCTACGCCAGGCAATCAGAACGTTATTATTAGTCACGCCCGCTGGGTTTTGAGCAAACTTAAAGGCAGTGAGCGGGTGCTTATATTCGAGTATGGCGAGTCACAACCTGGGGATATCAAGCGACTGGGTGGGTTCTCTAGCCCTGAATACGCGGTTGTTACCGGTCTAGCACCAGCACATTTAGATAGCTACCCAGACCTGCAGTCGATAGTTGATGATTTTAGTAGCATAAAAGATTACGTTTCAGATGAGCGATTGTATGTTAACGGGGACGTGAGACTACTCGAAAGCACTTTTAATGATGCTAATTTATACAAAAGTAGCGGAACCAGCCTGCTGCGCGCAAAAAATGTGTCAGTTTCGTTCGAAGGCACAGACTTTACAGTTATGCGTGATTCTAAAGAAATTAGCTTTCACACAGGCCTAATGGGCCGACACCAGATAGGACCGATCATTGCTGTTATAAGCATTGCGCTGGACTTAGGTATGAGTCTCGATCAGATAAAAGCAGGTGTGTCTAAGACCAACTCGTTTGAACATAGAATGCAATCACGGAAATTAAGCGGAGCCTGGATTATTGATGATACCTACAACGGTAACTTGGAGGGGCTTCGGGCGGGCTTGTCTCTGCTAAGTGAGCTACCGGCTAAGCGTAAAATATACGTAACTCCTGGCCTAGTTGACCAAGGTGAAGAAACGACCAGAGTACATAATGAGCTGGGCAATCTAATCGCTAAAGCTAGTCCAGATAAGGTCGTGCTAATGAAGAACTCAGTAACAAGCCTAATTGAATCAGGGTTAAAAGAAGGCAGTTACCTGGGAGAGCTTATTATCGAGACTAACCCACTCGAGTTTTATACCAACCTAGAGCACTATTTAGCAAGCGGTGACGTCATAATGATGCAAAATGATTGGCCAGACAGCTATCAATAATATTGCAATTGTATACGTTAATTGTATATACTAATTGTATGAAAACATTAGCAGTAATATTTGGCGGTCGTTCTGCCGAACACGACGTATCGATTATCACCGCAATAGCCAGTATCATTAAGCCCCTAGAACTAACCAAGCAATACAAAGTTGAGCCTGTATATATATCAAAAGACGGATCTTGGTATTGGGATGATAAGCTAAAAGACATAAAACTATTCAGCTCCGGCCAGATAAATGACTTTTTGCATAAGACTCAACCTGCCAGTGTGCAGTTTGATGGCGGTATGACGCTTATTAAGTCGAGCGGTATTGCCGGGCGAAAGACTACCAGAAAAATTGATATTGTATTTCCCGCTATGCACGGAACTTATGGAGAAGATGGTAGCTTAATGGGCTTGCTTAGGATGGCTAACGTTCCGTTTGTTGGTTGCGATATGGATGCCTCGGTGCTTTCTATGGATAAAGTGCTTGCAAAACAGGTGGTTGCCTCTAGCGACATACCAGTTACAAAATACGAATATTTATATCGTGATGTTTTTGCTCGTAAGGCTAAAGCCGTTATCGATAGCATAGAAGCTTCACTTACATACCCTATGTTTGTTAAGCCAGCTCATCTTGGCTCTAGTATCGGTATTAGTCATGTGCAGAATCGACAGGAATTACAGAACGGCATAGAAGTGGCAACTCACTACGACGACAAGGTTTTGGTCGAAGAGGAAGTCAAGAACCTGATAGAGGTAACCTTGCCGATTATGGGTAATTACAGAGAAGAGATACAAGTTGCTTTATTGGAACGGCCACTCACAAAGCCAGAAGATTTCTTTGACTTTGAAACAAAGTATATGCAAGGCGGTAAAAAAGGTGGAGCCAAGAGCGGTGCTAAAGGTGCGCAGGGATACAGCGAGCTACCAGCCAAGTTAGAGACAGATTTATACAAAAAAGTTGAATCGATTGGTCGTCGTGTGTACGAGGCACTTGGCTGCCAGGGTATAGCACGAGTAGACATGTTGATTGATAGTAAGACCGAAACCGTGTACTTCAATGAACTTAATCCGTTGCCTGGTGGGTTGTATGAGCATAATTGGCGGGCGTCAGGTGTTAGTAGTGTTGAGCTAGTCCAAAAACTTGTACAGTTAGCCGAAGAACGCTGGGGCCATGAACAACGCCAAAACACAGCATTTGACACTAACTACTTGCGGCAGTTTTAAGTCAGTCATGGCTTTTACTGATACTCAGGAGCGCGTAGTTGTAGCGCCAAAAGTTTTGCCCTCGGTATATACAGATTTTACAGATGTTGAATTCGAGGCTGAACTTGATTTTGTACGTAGCGCCACTGCAATTGAACGAAGTTGGATAAGCGGTTCCGGGCTTAATCCTTATGAAGAAGACAGCGATGTTCTCGAGGCCGTAAGTAGCGGTGAACTTGTTCGAGTTAGTAATGGCATTGGGTTTGTGGCAATCGACAGGCTAGCTATGTGGAATCCAACTCATTCTGATCCAGGACACGAGTTTTTCTATTCACCACCTTATCTCAGAGAGATTGCTGCACGTGGCGTTATGAAAATATCTGAGCTGTGGCAGCAGTCGATTGGGCCAGACAAGATGTTGTCCATAACATCATTAGCTAGGAGCCAAACCTATCAAGACAATTTATCTAAAAGACAGCGAAAGCTAACCTTCAGAAATGACAATTTTACCAGTAGCCACGTTTACGGTTTAGCTGCTGATTTTGATGGATGTGGCCTAAAATTAATTGACGACAAGGGAGTAACAAGCTCCTTTAACCCTCGAAACCCGGGCTACGATCCAGATCTCATGGCTGAGCCTCGTATCGTACTTCGGCAGATACTAAGGTCTATGAAAGGCCAAGACGTTCTGAATTACGTCGAGGAGTTATCTGGTACGCAAGAACACTGTTTCCACGTTGCGTTTAACCCTAATTGTGATTAGGGCGGGGATAAAAGCTAGTAGGTCGCTACGCCGTCGATCCCAGCCATATACGGTAGTGTATCCTTGGGCCTTACCCTCACGTCTATTAGTGGCGGGTTAACAAACAGTATAACTGCATGTCGCGTAGGCACGATAGAGCCGCTAGGTAGTATTAGGCGATCGACCCCGTGCCACAGAGGCTGCAGGCGAGTGTTTTTGCCGTAGAGCTTTTTATGACTGTACCCCATGAATAAGTAGGCTTCGTTTAAGGCTGTATTATGGTACTCGCGATTACCGCTGGGCCCATCTTTCGCGCCCCAGAAGCCTGGTGAGTCTGCGTATGCCTGCAAGCTGAAACCGCTGATATCATAGTGGGGCTTGGCTACTTCTCCAAGACTGTCGTCAGACTCGTAGGCATCATATTCTATTAGCCGCATGTAGGTGTCATTCGGCAATAGGTTTGGGGTATCAGAGCGCCCAGGGAAATACACATTGCCTATATTAGGGTGAGTTTCCTCCAGATCAACCAGGCTATTTTTGACTATATTTGCTAATGCGTCATGTATTTCATGGCCAACAGACAAAAAATCGCGGAATATTCTAGGACTATTTATAAATTCGTCGTTCCATCTTTTACGGGCGTAACCATTGAAATGCATCAAGTGCTTCGGGTCTTGTATTTGTGTCCCATCGGGGCGTAGTTTGCGCTCTTTACGTTCGTAACCAGCATCACTACCAAAACGCGCATCGACTCTATGACTGGTTTGTGCTAAAAACTCCGGGGCCTCGGCAATACATACTTTGTAAGCGTCGATCAATTGTGCAAAATCCGTCTCACCAATAGGCATCTGTATACTAGCAATTCGATTCTCAGCTAATTGCTTGTCCAGTTCGGACGCAAACATGTCACCTCGTTCTGACAACTTGTAGCTTTGTCGTGCTTCGCGTACGCTTTGGAACATGTGACTTGGTAAGCCACTAAATTCTGGAGATTTTATAGACATGTATCCCTTCTTTCTCCTACCCGGTTCTGACACTATTGTAGCAAACAATGTTATTATTTATGAGATGAAACGATACAATCCGAAAGAACTTGAACCCAAATGGCAGCAAATGTGGGCCGAGTCAAAAATCTACGAAGCAACCGAAGACCCTACCAAGCCTAAGCGCTACGTACTCGAATATTTCCCATATCCTAGTGGCGCGGCTATGCATGTTGGCCATGTACGTAACTATACAATTGGTGACGCCGTAGCGCGCTTTCACCGTATGCAGGGCGAAAATGTATTACACCCGATGGGCTGGGATGCATTTGGTTTGCCAGCCGAAAACTACGCGATTAAGAATAACATTAGTCCTAGGCAAGCTATCGCCGAAAACACTGATAGGTTTAGGAAGCAACTGACCCAGATGGGTTTTAGTTATGATTGGTCCCGCGAGATCGATAGTTCTGATCCAAAGTATTACCGTTGGACTCAGTGGTTCTTCAAGCTGTTGTTTGAACGTGGGTTAGCCTACCGCAAGGAATCCCTTGTCAACTGGGATCCGATTGATAAGACTGTACTTGCAAACGAGCAGGTTATTGACGGCAAGGCTGAGCGCAGTGGCGCTGTAGTAGAAAAGCTGCCACTAGCCCAATGGTTTTTTAAGATTACGGACTATGCCGATCGCCTGGTTGCTGATCTAGATAAGCTCGATTGGTCTGACTCCATCAAGTCTATGCAGCGTAACTGGATAGGACGTTCAAAGGGTATGGTATTCACCGCTCCGGTTAAAGATACAGATATGCAAATTCAAACCTTTTCAGCGCACTTTGAGGCATTTCGTGCTGATACGTTCGTAGTCATTGCACCTGACCATCTATTTTTAAAAGAACTTGTAGCTGGGACCCCCGAAGAACAAAAAGTATTAGATTTTGCCGCAGAAATGGTAGAAAAGAGAGACTCCAAGGGCTATACGGACGAAGAGAGCGTTGATGGTATATTCACGGGTCGTTACATTGTTGACCCAGTAGGTAACGGCGACTTACCTATATGGGTAGCAAGTTACGCCTTATCTCACTACGGTACAGGTATTGTTAAATGTTCAGCTCACGACGAGCGTGATTTTCGTTTTGCTAAAAAGTACGACATTCCACTAAAGCCTGTGCTATTCCCTAAAGATGAGGCCGAAGCGGATAAAGTTAGGAATCTAGAAGTATGCTATTCCGATATGAAGGAGGGCATTTTATTAGAGCCAGAAGTATTTAAAGGCAAGACTGCGGGCGGTCTACGTGATGAGATAATTAACTATCTTGAAAACGAACAACTCGCAACGAGTCAGACCAGCTACAAAATTCGGGATTGGTTAATCAGCAGACAGCGCTACTGGGGCGCGCCTATACCGATGATCTGGGTAGATAAGGCCACTATCACTGATGCTAGTGCTGAATTTATTGTGGCAGCAAAAAAGCACGAACAAATTAAAATAGTTGAGGGCAAAGAGTTGATTGCAATACCAGTGCCGGACGAATACTTGCCCGTAAAATTACCAGAGGTAGATTCGTATAAGCCAGACGGTAGCGGCAAAGGTCCGTTAGCTCGCAGTGAAGACTGGGTACATGTTTGGATGAGCACTGAAACAGGTGAGGCTCGACCTTTCTCTGATGGTAGGCCCTCGGATGATGAGTGGGTTGAAGGCTGGCGCGAAACTGACACTATGGACGGATTTGCTTGTAGTAGTTGGTATTTCTTGAGATTTGCCGATCCACACAACGATAATGAACCGTTTAGCAGAGAAATGGCCAAGTTTTGGCTACCAGTCGATGACTATATTGGTGGCGCTGAACATGCGGTAATGCACCTTTTGTATGCACGCATGTGGACGAAAGTTATGTTCGATGCTGGTCTTATAGAGTTTGATGAACCATTCAAGGCTCTTCGTAATCATGGCATGATTTTGGCACCAGATGGACGTAAAATGAGTAAGAGTTGGGGTAACGTTATTGCACCAGACGAGATTATAGAGCAAGGCTACGGAGCTGACGCTATTCGTGTCATGGAGCTGTTTATTGGTCCATGGGATCAGTCAGCAAACTGGAGTATAGAAGGTATGGGTGGGTGCTATCGCTTTTTGAATCGCGTATGGGTACTAACTCAGGAACACTTGGATTACCCTAAAACTGACGTAGAGCCAAGCAATGCCGAGAACAACATCGAGCTAAGCCGATCAACACATACAGCCATCAAGCGAGTTACCAAAGACCTGCACTCAATGGGTTTCAATACAGCCATCGCAGCTCTTATGGAGTTTGTGAACGAGCTTTACAAACTTAAAAATACCGTACCTTTAGGCTCACGCCAGTGGCGCGAAACACTAGCCGTACTGGCGCAGTTATTAGCACCGTTTGCTCCACACATCGCCGAAGAGCTTTGGCACGAGCTTGGGAACGACGCTTCAGTACATATTAGCTCGTGGCCGGTTTGGGACGATAAACTCCTCGAGACCGATACGGTCACGATTGTAGTGCAGATTAACGGTAAACGCCGCGGTGAGCTACAAGTCAATAAGGGCGCTAATGAAGCAGATGTTGTTGAGGCTATCATGCTAGATAACAAACTTAGCCTGCATTTAGTCAACGAACAGGTTAAAAAGACAGTCTATGTACCTAATCGACTAGTTAACTTCGTAGTCTAGTCTAGATTATTTGAGACTGGTATCAGAGGTCAACACTTGTAATTGTGGCCTAAATAAAGTAAGCTAGGCTTAAGTTATATCAGTATAAACGCATAAGGAGACCTGTTTTAACATGGGTAAACCAAAGAAACGAACGTCCAGCCGCCGTACAGGCTCACGCCGTAGCCACCTTGTTCTCAAGTTGGCACGAGCAGTTAACGGCAAAAGTCCTATAAAAGCCTTCACCACTCGTAAAGAGTCTGGCAAAGCTGTATCAGCAGAAGTAAAAGCTAAAAGGCCCGCAAACAAATAAGCATTAGCCGTAAAAATCGGCTATACTTAGGTAGACGACGATAATTAAAAAGTCAGTCGCTTTACAAGTTAGACTTAGGGGATAAAATGACAATTTTTAAGCGAAACCACCACTTACAGAATCGACTTAACTGTATTCCTGTGGGCTTATCACTGTTAGCCTCAAAAAGCTATCAAGGTGTCGAGGGTGGGTTTTAATGGCCTCAAACAGACATCTAGGACGCATCATTGCTCTTCAGACACTGTATGAGCAAGACTTTAGACACGAGTGTGGTGATGACGGTTTCGACTTAAAAGCAGTTTTAGCTCGTAATATCGCTCGCTACGATAAAACGGTTGATGACCGAGCCTTTATTAAATCTTTAGTGAATGGTGTTAGCAAGCAGACCATCCAGCTAGATGAGCTGCTACAACCATTAGCCACCGAGTGGCCGATCTCACAGATAGCTCGAATGGATCGAATTGTTCTTAGGATTGGTGCTTACGAACTGTCTAATGGTGATAATGTACCACCTAAGGTAGTTATAAACGAGTCAGTCGAGCTAGCCAAAGCTTTCGGGGGCGAGAACTCATCAAAATTTATTAACGGCGTGCTCGGAACTTTGCTTAAACAAATTGAAGCCGCCGAACCAAGCGAATCAAACGAACACAACGAACACAACGAACAGAAGAAGAATACATGAAACGACCAAAACCAATCCAAGGATTTAAACAATTAGTTAACAAACGTAAACCAACTATAAATGAAGTGGTTCGCGAGCCAACGGCTGGTGGTGTAATATATCGCCACAACTCGGATGGTGGCGTCGAGATACTGCTAATCCAGGATGCTAAAAATCGCTGGACTATACCTAAGGGCCACATAGAAGAAGGTGAAACTGCTAAGCAGACTGCCGAGCGTGAGATTACAGAGGAAACAGGCTTGCAGGAGATGGAAGTATTAAATTGGCTAGGTAAAATACACTTTAGGTATCGTAGAGTTTCTAGCTTAGTACTTATGACTACTGACATATTCTTGGTCGCAGCTAAAGGTGACACCA
>JBDTJP010000034.1:0-3530 GCA_039935755.1 Saccharimonadales bacterium (SeqCode) | reverse complement strand
ATATCACTGTTTTGGTTTGATTTACCCCAAACGTTTAATACCTTGGAAAAATCGAAGGCACCGCCTGATCGGCTTTTTTGGCTGGTTTTAATATTTGTGTAACGTGTAAAGTCGGCCTGTGGCGTCCCGATGCTTTCGGTTACAACCAGGGTACCGCTACTTTGCACAAAACGCTCATCTACCTCGTGTACTCGTTGTTCTGGAGTTGTATTAAGCGTAATACGCTGTCTGAGTGTCTGGCTTTCGTCGGACTGAGTCACAACCTTAGAGGCCGAACTGGAGCTGAGTGATGTATCTAGCATACGATTAAATACTTGCTTCTTGCTGTTCCTGACCTTTGTGCACCAAAGCGCAACGCTGGCTAATAAGATGATGACGCCAACGATTATTAAAAGACTGACCGGTGAGATATGTTTCTTGATATTTTTCATTATTCTATTGTAGCAGGTTTATGGACCATTCTGTTATAATCAACGGCGCAACCACGCATAATTTGGGGATATAGCTCAGCTGATTAGAGCGCTGCTCTGGCAGAGCAGAGGTCCGGGGTTTGAATCCCCGTATCTCCACCATAACGATACAGTAACGCAAAGGACCTCCTGTTTTAGATAGGAGGTCCTTTTCGTGCGTGCCCACCGGAGCGACGATGTCCACTACTTTTATATTAATTTTTGTTTCAAACGTCGCTTGACGCACGAACTAATATAAGCATAACAACTATTGTATATTCGTCAAGGTTGCTTAGGGCTAATCGACTTAGAGTTATTAATTCGAGGTAAGATCAAAAATGTCAGAATAACTGCATAAATAACTGCAAACCCACACATAATACTAGGCAGACCAAGCATAGTGCTCGGCTTAAGCGTGTTAACAATTGTAGTAGGTAGTATGAATACCAGATAACCCAGTACTAGGTAGTGTAGGGCTTCTTTTTGACGCTTGTTGGTAGTTTTGGTGTACCAGTATGAACAAAGAATCAAAACCATGAATAGCCAGAAATAATAATAGGCAAAGTAAGCACCGCCTACATTATTGCGAAGTTGGAATATAACGTAATTACCAGCGCAGACGTGTCCACCAAAAGCCCACTCACTCAGGCCAAAAACTAATGCCCAGGTAATTCCTGAGGCGTATGCAAACCACACTAATATTCGTTTCTTATTTTTGGCTATAACATGAGCCAAGTGCAATCCGAGTGGAGGCAGCATAGTTATAGCTACGTAACCTACGCGAGACCAAGTGGCGGCACTGACGCCCACGCCTCCGCATACGTAGTACTCGGATAGCTGGAATAAACCCAAGAAGAACAAAATAGCCATTGAAATCCTGGAGGCCAAGCTCAGCCGGTAACGTATCAGTGTGTAGATAAGTAAGCCAAGTTCAATTACAAACGTAGCAATCATCACCGGTGGTGAAAAGCAATAAAATTTCAATTCACGCCTCATGAGATCAACTCTATCAAGCTATTTTCTGATATCACCTCTACTCCAAACTGCTTCGCTTTAACTACCTTGCTAGCGCCAACTTTCTCGCCAATTACAAGGTAGTCCGTATCCTTGCCTACACTACTCTGGAACACACCACCAAGCTGTCTTATCTTATCTGCCGCAGCGTCTCTGCTCATAGAGCTAAGTGTACCAGTGACTGCAAATTTTTTACCGGCTAATTTGTTGCCAGTGCTTACGCTATCTTTCGGCCAAACACTAAATTTGCGAAATTTGGCCAGCATAGCTTGGTTGTCTTCGTCAGCAAACCAAACCAATATAGATTCAGCGACTATCTCACCAACACCCTCGACATCTTTTAGCTGTTGGTAGGACGCAGTGCCAATAGTATCAAGACGTTTGAATTTTTGAGCCAAATCTGTTGCCGTCTGAATACCAACATGGCGAATACCAAGCCCAAATAAAAACTTGGCCAGCTCAGGCTGCTTAGTATCTTCGATTGCCTTTAATAAATTATCTGCTGATATTTTCGCGAAACGGTCTATCTCAAGCAACTGGTCTATCTTTAAGTCGTATATGTCTGCTATATCGCTAACTAAGCCAGCATCCACCAGTGCGTCTACGTTCTTTTCGCCTAGCGTATCGATATCAAGTGCTCCACGGCTCGCATAATGCCTAAGCGCCCGTTTTAGAATAATTGGACCAGTTAAGCCTTTTACCCTGTAAACAACTTCGCCATCAGAACGTTCAAATTCAAGCTCTGGATACTGTTCGTGTAACATTTCTTCGTAATTAAGGCGGTGGGCACCTTTGGGCCGAAGTTCTGTAATAACAGACTCAACCTGCGGGATTATGTCACCTGCTTTGTAGATAACAACTGTGTCACCAAGACGTATATCTTTTCGGGCTATCTCGTCAGCATTGTGCAGGCTAGCGTGTTGTACAGTTGTGCCAGCCACAACCACTGGGTCAAAAACCGCAACTGGAGTAGCTGCTCCGGTTCGGCCTATACTAATAACGACATCCTTAACTACAGTGGTAGCTTGCTCGGCCGGATATTTATATGCAACCGCGCCTCGCGGGTTCTTGCCAACAATTCCAAGCTTATCGTACAGTGACCGATCGTTAATTTTGACCACTAGACCATCGGTGTTAAATGGCAAATCATTACGCTTTTCGTCCCAGGAACTTACAAACTGCATAACTTCGTCTATATATTCAAAGACTTTGGCTTCTTGGTTTCTGGTGATGCCTAGCTCGGTTAATGCCTCATATGCCGCCATGTGGGTTGGCACTTCACTAGAATCAGATCGCTGCAAGTCGTACGCTCTAAAATGCAAAGTACGCTCAGCCACCAAACGCGGGTCTAGCTGCCGGATTGTACCAGCCGCTAAATTGCGTGGATTCATAAATTCTGGCTCGCCCTGGCTTATTCTGCGCGCGTTTAAGGCCTCGAAGTCTTTTTTGTACATAACAACTTCGCCGCGCACCTCTGTACGACCTTGACTGAACTTATGTTTTCGTAACCTGAGGGGCACATTTTTGATTGTGCGAATATTCTGGGTTACATCCTCACCTACGGTACCATCGCCACGGGTTATAGCCCGAGCGAGCACTCCGTCTTCGTAAACTAGCGCGCAGGCTAACCCATCCATTTTAATGTCGCAAAAAAAGGATGGCCTCTGGCCAGCTAACAACTTGGCCGTACGTTCAATCCAAGCTTCTACTTCTTCGCGGCTAAACACATCGTTAAGGCTTATCATGCGTGCGCTATGGGCCACTTTAGTAAAACCAGCCAAGGGCACATTTCCAACCCTCTGGGTCGGACTGTCAGGTGTGATTAGTTCTGGGTAGGTAGTTTCTAGCTTTTTAAGTTCACTGATTAGTCCATCGTAAACAGCATCTGATACAGTTGGATTATCGAGCACATGATATTCGTAACTGTAGCCGTTCAGTAGTTCTCTGATCTCAGCTAAGCGTTGTTTGTCATTCACAGCAACTCTCGGTATAAGCTATAGAAATAGCTGTGCGCAATAATCAAAACCATCATACTAAGCACAAAGAACACCCACTCTGCCACGGATG
>JBDTJP010000033.1:0-15996 GCA_039935755.1 Saccharimonadales bacterium (SeqCode) | reverse complement strand
GCTCGAGGGCACTTGCATTGTCCCGTCTCAGGCTCATACTTTCATTACCAGGTACTCTAAGCGGTACATTGGGTGTAGTTAAGTCTTCGGGAGCATAACTGATTGGTGAAAGCGCATGTTTTTTATTGACGATTACCCATAGACTACTAGAGTCGGTTGTAGACAAGAGGTTTTTGTTAAATGTATTACCAGTTGATGCTTTTTTATCATCTGGCTTATTATGAACAGTAACTGGTGGTCTTACTGGACGATCTGTAAGTTTTACTAGCGTAAAGACTCCAGCTATACTAAAACTAACAATCACTAATCCAATGATGAATCTACGCATTACCTATTAGTTTATCAAGCATATGCGTTTATGAGAACTAATACTTAAAGACTATCATTGACAAAAACACCATTCTTTGCTATTATAGGCTTATGACAAAAAACAACGAACTCTATGATCCACGCCAAGCAGAAGTACAAATGCCTAGGGTTTCAAATTATCCTCAAGAAAATGGCCACGTAATCTATCGCAACCAAGACACAAACCATTTTATGTCAGAGGAGCAGGTAGGTGATGCATTTGCCGCAGCTCGTGAGATTCAAGATGAAGCCAATGCAAAATTAGAGGTTTTTGATCGTAGTGCAGATCTCGCAGCTAACCCGGCATTTACTGACATGGGAATACCTGAGCTAAAAGTAGCTGGCGTTAGCCGTACTTGGCTGAGAGAGCACGGCTATGATGGCGTCAAGCTAGATGATTTTAAAGCCGATGTTTTGGAGTACAAAGAGCTAAAAGCTGCCGAAGAAGCTCAAGCTGCTAAGCAGGCTGAGCGAGCAGAGCGTAATTCTAAGCTGGAAGAAGCTTATCAAGATAGACAATCTGAAGCTAAAGAGTTCCGAGAGAGTCGACAAGCCGGCGTTAAAGCTGTAGAGAGTAAATCTTATCAGGCCATGCTAAAAAATGGTGGACGTATTGCCATGCAGCGCAACCCGAAGTTAGCTGATGACATAAAGGCTGTTGCTATAGATCAAGCTAAAAGTGAAGGCCATGATGTTAGTACGCTCGAAAAGCCCGTAAAAACTATCGTGACTAATCCTCAAGCCGAGAAGAGAACTAGTGAAATGGGACGCCTTTTGAAGGATTTCCACAGAGAAGTATTATCTATCGACGAGACCCACGGCCAGCGCCTCCCCAAGAAGCCAACAAGTGCAGGTACTGAATTAAGAGATAAACTTGAAGCTGGCGTGCAAGCGCAAGCGCAAGAAGATCGCCGGGAGCTAGTGCAACGGTTAGTGGATATTAAGAGAGTTATGGCGAAAAGGTATGCTGAACATGATCATTCGAAAGAGACATATGATTATACGCTAGACGAAATAGACGATAAGCGTGTAATCACTATTCTAAAGAAAGTGTATGGTACTTCTGACGACTATGACCCTAGAGTTGTAAAAGCATCTAAAGAGCTTGATGAATACGAACTCTCGCTAGTTGAAAAATCCGAAAAACAGCCTAACGTTTGGCTTACTAGTGTCGATGATCCTAGTGGCTCTGAGATAATACCCGAGGGGCAGTTTGACGAAGAATCTACCAATCCTTGGTTACCTACCCGTACTGGCAGCAAGCCTAGTGAAGCAGAAACAGAGATTAAGGGCTGGGAGATACCTGCCAGTGAGTCCAAACAACCATACACGCGTCCAATAAGTGGAGAAATACCAACCCAACCAAAAAAAGGCTTGAGAGCTAGAATGCAGGGCGCTATATCCAGGGCGAAACAACTATTTTATAAAAAGAGCTCCGATGGCGAGCTAGTCGTTGATGATCAAGGCAAGAACGTCGTTAGCCGTCGTAAGGTGGTGGCTACCCTTGGTGTAGCTGCAGTTGGGGTTGCGGGAGTTTTTGTTGCTTTTGGCCTATCGGGCTCACACGACAGTACAAATAGTAGAGTCAATACCGAAATAACTGTTCCGGCCCCTAATAGGCCTACCACAACTAGCCGAGTTACAACTACTACTAGAAGCACAGTGGGTAATAAGTCTAGCTCGGCTGTCAGTACGTCAACGCCTAATAGCATTAGTGACAACACACCTAGTGCTACACCGCCCAGCACATTAGCAGGCAGTGGTGAGCCAGTTCCTGTAAGTGCTACTGGAAGCGTGCTAAATACACCAGAATCCTTATCAAGTGGCGACACAATCTGGGACCATGTAGAAAAGCGCTTGTCAGCCCAAGGTTCACAGCCCACCCAAGCACAGATTATGGCCGAGACTCAAAAGATTCTTGACTTAAATAACCTAACGCTTGAACAGGCTAATAGTTTGCCAACAGGCTTTACTTTTACAGTTAAATAAAGACAATTTAATATATCAATCCGGCTAATTTGTTAGCAAGCCTGTACAATAGGGCGTATGCATTGGAGTGTGTATCAAAAGTCAGCCAGACGGCGCCGTATTTGGCCGATATTATTTGGTATGGTTGGGCTGACGTTAGTAAGCCTAGTCGGTTTTAACGTACTTATTCTAAAGAATAGTCCTGAAACCAAACAAGCCAGCAATAAGGTTACTAAAGATTTGGCTAAGCCAAGCGACATTAGTAGTGTCGAGGGTAGATACCTTCTTAACGGTACCGTCACGTGGGCCCGAGCGGTCGAGAAACAAGCGAACGGTGATTATAGCCAACCTTTTAGTATGTTGGATACCTTTCACCGTGATTTGTATGACGCTTGGTCGACTGACTTTGAGTGCCCTATAACCAACAATGTGGTTCCTTACCAAACTCAGATTAGTGATTTAGTATTTAATTGTCGCCCAGAATTCTTGCCTGAGGCCACTAAATACTTCAATATCTTCGATTTAGCCAATAACCATACCGACAATCAGGGAGGCGAGAAAGGCCTAGACGAAACTCGTCAGCACTTGAAAGATGCTGGTGCTCAATACTTTGGAACATTCGATCCGGCTGACAGCAAAAACGTATGTGAGGTGTTGGCTTTACCAGTTCGTGTTAAAAAAACAGATCAAAATGTCCAGAAGGCTGAAATACCGGTAGCATTTTGTGGTTGGCACTATTTTTACCGCAAACCATTGCCTGGAGAGATTGATGTAATGAAGCGCTACGCCAAAATTATGCCTGTATTTGCTTTTGTAGAAATGGGCGTCGAATATCACCCCAAAGCTGATGCTATCCAAAACGAGATTGCACATGAGGTTATTGATGTCGGTCCAGAGTTTTTGATGGCCAACAATCCACACTGGGTACAAAATACCGAGGTCTATAAAGACAAGCTTATTGTATATTCCCCCGGTAATTTTATATTTGATCAAACTGATGCAGAAACTATGCGCGGAGCCAGTCTGGACGTGGATATGACTGTTTCGTACGATGACAACATTGCAAAATGGTTGGCTTTGGCACCAAGCTGCGCAAGTTTCCACGATGATTGCTTGGAGCGCGCCGAGCAGCAAGGCCTTAAAAAGCCAAAGCTACAACTTAAGTTTGGGGTTGTTGCCGACCAAAATGGTTACAAGCAAGTAACTCACAAAGCGGATGACGCTACCCAGAAAGCAGTCGAAGTGCGAATGAATTGGGCGGAAACTTGCAAGCAATTAGGTTATAATAGATGTCAATGAGCAAGAAAAGCGATATTATCCCGACTAAATTACTATGGGTTGATCTAGAAATGACTGGTTTAGAGCCAGCCAAGGATGTGTTGTTAGAGGTTGGCCTAGAAATAACCGATTTCGATTTCAAGACTCTTGAAACATACGAGGCGCGCATCCGCCAAGACAAAAATACTGTAATAGATCGTATGCAAAAGAATATTTGGTGGCGCGGCTACCCAGAGAACCGTGATGATTTCGTCAATAACCTTCAACAGGGTGAACAGATGGCCAAGGTTGAACAGGCGATTATCAAGCTAGTCGATAAACATTTTAATGACGAGTTAGCTATATTAGCTGGCAACTCAATTTATAACGACAGATTATTCATAAAGCAGTGGATGCCAGCTTTAGACCTTAAGCTACATTATCGTATGCTAGACGTCAGTAGCTTCAAGATTGTTATGCAGGGCAAATATGGCAAGGTTTTTGAAAAGGATTCGAATCATCGGGCCTTTGATGACATTCAAGCTTCGATTGCAGAAATGCAAGATTATCTAGATTGGTTTAAACAGAACTAATGTCCCGGATAGCTGAATGCCCTAGTCGTTTTTTAAAAAAGCTACACTCTAAATAATATGGATCATAAAACTGTAGAAGAATACTTACTAAGTATGCCAAACTCACGCTTGGATTATCCATTTGGTAAAGAAGTAGCAGTTTATAAAATAGATGATAAAATGTTTGCCTTGATTGCCGAGGATGTAGATCCTCTGAGGCTTAGTCTTAAGTGTGACCCCCAGTTATCAAGCGTTTTAAGAGATAAGTATGAGACGGTACTAGAAGGCTATCATCTTAATAAAAAGCATTGGAATACAATTATTCTTACCGGACAGCTTCCATGGGACGAAGTCCAAGGCCTTATACGCCATTCATACGATTTAGTGGTTGGCTAAGGGAAAAGAGCAGCCAGAGTCTGTGGATTTACTCCACAACCCTGAGCGATGAGAAAAACCGTAGGTCTGTCTCATAAGGCGAAGCCATCTCCCATGGGACGAAGACCAAGGACTAATCAGGCACAGCCATCAATTAGTGGCAGGTGAATCTTCAGCCGCTGTCGATTGAGATTTTATTAGTAAATCAACCTGGTCGTATGCGGCTGAAAGGGTGGCTTTTGTCTTTTTACCAGAGGCAGAGTCGTAAACCTTTTTTAGTATTTCATTATAAGTAACTAATTTTTTTTGTAAGATACCAACAAAAACACTATCAAATTGATTAGAGGCACTGGCATCACTGAGTGTAGAATCAACTTTATCATCCTTGCCGAGTGCTAGGGTTTTACCATTGAGCTTTTTTATACCTGCCGCTTGGGCTATAGGGGCGATGTCTTTCTGCTGGGACTGCAAAGTAAGGTTTGTATTAACGGCTAAATGTTGGGCGCTGGACTGAGTAGCTTGTTTTATGCCGATCTGACTAATACGGATAATTTCAGCTTGCTGCTGCAATATGCTTGTGTAGTCCTGTTTTGCCCCGCCACCACCACTAAAAAGGCTCGAAAAAATAGTTGCTATCACAATTAGCACCACGACACTTACTCCGGCTACTATGAGTTTTTCTTTCTTAGTATTACCAAAAGACAGTTTACTGGGTGGTTTTGACGGATCGGTTATAAAGTCGTATTGACCATTACGGGGAGCCATTGGTGGCGGTGCCTGCGGTACATTGTTTGGTTCCATAAGCATTATAATATATGTTTTTCGTCTGACTAGCTAGGGGCAACTACTATCTAATAATCACTGTCCAGTGTAAACTTAACAGTGATGGATGCTGTAGAGGAGATCAAATCTAGGCTGGCGATTGAAGATATTGTCGGTGAATATGTTCAGCTCAAACGAGCAGGACGTAATTTTAAAGGTTTGAGTCCGTTCGGTGACGAAAAAACCCCTAGCTTTATGGTTAGCCCAGAAAAGCAGATTTGGCACGATTTTAGTAGTGGCAAGGGTGGCAATGTCTTTAGCTTCGTTATGGAGATGGAGGGGTTGGATTTTAAAGCTGCGTTGGAACTGCTGGCGCGTAAGGCAGGGATAGACTTAGAGCAATATGGCAGTAGGCCTAGCAACACTAAGCTCAAGGACCGTTTGTATAAAGCGCTTGAAGCGGCAGCCAGATTTTACCAAGTTCAATTTACTCAGAATAAAGTCGCGCTAGACTATGTACTAGGAAAGAGACAATTCAGTAAAGACACAGCTCTTAATTTTAGGCTTGGCTACTCGCCCAACAATGGCACTGCTTTATTAGAGTTTCTTAGAAAAAGAGAATTTACAGACACCGAGCTAGAAAAATCGGGCTTGGTTACAAAACGCTACAATCGTATGTCGGATATGTTCAGGGGCAGGCTAATGGTCCCCTTACAAGACGTCAGGGGCCAGGTGATTGGCTTTACGGCTCGCTTGCTGGAGGATATAGATAACGCCCCTAAGTATATAAATACACCACAGACATTGCTTTATGATAAATCACGGCATGTATATGGGTTGCATTTAGCCAAGGATAAGATTCGCCGAGAAGGTTTTGCTGTTTTAACCGAAGGTAATTTAGATGTTATAGCGAGTCATCAGGCTGGGATTATTAATACAGTAGCTACGGCCGGGACGGCTTTAACCGAGCAACAACTTAAGATAATCGGCCGTTTTGCAGGTGACATTCGTTTGGCCTTTGATGCCGATAAAGCAGGCATAGCAGCTACCGAGCGCGCAATCCCGATTGCCAGCCATGCTAATGTATCGCTGAGTATAGTTACTGTGCCAGAGGGCAAGGACCCTGATGATCTCATACGCCAGGATGTTAAGTTATGGGAGGCCGCTGTTGGCAATTCTCAGTATGCACTTGATTGGTTGATAGAACGTTATAGCAAGCAGCTGGACTTAACGAGCGGGCAAGGCAAAAGACGGTTTAGTGACATACTATTGCCAATAGTTAAGAGCTTAAAAGACGCCGTCGAACAAGATCATTACATTCAAGAAATAGCTAAGAAGACAGGGGTGAGAGTCGAAGCTCTAAGAACGAAACTAGATAACGACGCATCGCCCAAACGATTGAAGCAAAAGACGAATACATCTAGTGTTCAATCTAGCAAGATCCAGCTAGAATGGGCCAAGGCCCAGGACCATTTATTGTCATTGGCATTGATGCGGCCGGCACTTCGTAACCAACTCGATCTGATAGACGCAGAGATGATGCCGCAGGAAAGCGCGCGGCAATTACTAGAGTACCTACAGACTCACGCTGACTTTGACGGTAACCTGTCACAGGCGCCTCTGTTGCAATCTATAGCCGACTATGTCAAAATAGTATCACTACAATACGAGGCGTTATTTAACGATCTCGACGAGCACGAAGCCCAATACGAGGCTAATCGTCTCCGAGTCCGCCTCATAGATATATTTGTTAAAACTAAAAAAGCACAAATAGCCGAAGCTCTGCGCGAAACTGACGATGATACTGCTCAGAAACTTCTCGCACGAGCCAAGTCACTAGATTCATTACTTAAGACAAGCAAGGAGCCAATGTAATGGCAGAAGACCCACTAGCACAAGCAAAGATAGATTTAGTCGAAAAAGCCAAAAAAGATGGCAAAATTGAACAACGCGATATATTCGCAAAAATTGCCGACACCCCGGACAATGTAGCTTTACTTGATCAGCTATACACTGAACTCGCAGACTCAAATATTAAAATAGTTGAACCTGCCGGGTCTGCTGCAGCTGGACTTGCAGACAAATGGACTGCCGAAGACGACGAAGAGATAGTTATAGATGAAAAGACCTACATGGATGATATTGCCGATGACTCAGTTCGTCTGTATCTACGTGAAATTGGTAAAATACCGCTTTTGACGGCCCCAGAAGAACTAGCGTTAGCTCAGCGTGTTGTCGCTGGCGAGAAACGAGCTAAAGATCAAATGGCTGAAGCTAACATGCGTTTGGTGGTAAGTATCGCAAAACGTTACGTCGGCCGTGGCCTAGACTTACTGGATCTTATCCAAGAAGGTAACACTGGGCTTTTACGTGCTGTTGAAAAGTTTGACCCGGACAAAGGGTTTAAGTTCAGTACCTACGCAACTTGGTGGATACGCCAGGCTATTACTCGAGCAATCGCTGACCAGGCTAGAACTATCCGTATACCAGTACACATGGTAGAAACTATCAACAAACTACTTCGTACCCAGCGCCGTTTAACCCAAGATCTTAACCGCGAGCCAACCAACGAAGAAATAGCTAAAGAAATGGAAATTGATGTCGATAAAGTTGAACACATCATGAAGATTAAACAGGATATTAGCTCTCTTGATGCCAGTGTTCGTGACGACGAAGAAGACAGCGTCTTGGCTGACTTTATTGAAGACGAAGACACTATTAGTCCAGAAGATTCTGCTACCAATCAGCTCCTGAAAGAACATGTTAAAGACATGCTTGGAGCTTTAACTGAGCGTGAGCAAAAGATACTTAAGCTCAGATTTGGGCTAGAAGATGGCAAGAGCCATACCCTAGAAGAGGTTGGACAGGAATTTAGCGTAACGCGCGAGCGTATTCGCCAGATTGAAGCCAAGGCACTGGCTAAGCTTCGTAAACATAAAGATGCCAAAAAGCTCCACGACTACATACAGTAGCTATAACTATGACTATGACCAGAATGAGCTAACAATTGCATCGAGCTTGTTTAGCATTGCACCAGGCGTCACGTCGTTGACTATGGTGTAGTCGGCGTTAGCGATCGGGCCGCCTTTTTCTAGATTCTCAATTTCGGCGTATTCACGTTTACTTACTGCAGATTCTGTCAGTGGACGTAATTTCCGTTGAGATAGTCGTTCGTGACGCATGCTGCGCGGTGAAGCAATCGCAACGATTAGCACGTTATCTCCATAATGTTCTTTGAATATTTTATATTCAGTCCAACTGTATAATCCATCAGCCACAATTTTTTGGTGTCCTTCAGTCGCTAAGATGTCTATTTTATTAATCATACGTTCGGCATAGGCACCAGCACCTTCTTTGGCACGAATGTCTTCACGAACTAATCTCTCGTTTTGCTCATTAATTTCAAGGCCACGTGCCTTAACTTCATCAATGGTAACACCACCAAAGTAAACTGAAGGTATGCCTTGGTCCATCATATGATCAATACAAAAGCTTTTACCAGCTCCTGGCATTCCAACAAGTGCGACTACTTTTATTTCATTCACAACCATTATTGTACTAAAAGAGATATAATAGGCCTAACATATGGATAAGACCGAACCACCCAAAGCTAGTATTAGTGCGTCGTTTGGCACGAAGCTCAAAGGTTATAAAAAGTTGATTGATGCTGATATTACTAGCTATAGCCGTCACGTTCGGCAGACAACACTAGAGCAATATGGCAAGAACGCTCGCTTAGAGATCGATGCATTTTTAAATATCCTAGAACGAGGTGGCAAAAGAATACGAGGTAGTCTTGTCCTGAATGGATATGAAATGAGTGGAGGGCAGGATAAATCGATGATCTTGCAGGTAGCCCGCGCTGTAGAGATGTTTCACGCTTACATTTTAATTATTGATGATATTCAGGATTGTTCAGATGTTCGCCGCTCAGGCCCAGCAGCTCATGTTTGGCTATCGGAGTATCACAAACAACACAGCCTATCCGGTGATAGCGCTCATTTTGGTGTGTCTGTGGCCTTAAATGCGGCTTTAGCAGGCGCACATGCAGCCCAAGTGGTACTAGCAAATATCGACGCTCCTGAAGACTTAAGGCTCAAAGTGCTATCTATAATGAATCGCACTATGCTAGTGACTGCGCACGGTCAGACCAATGACATCATGAATGAGGTTGTGGCACAGGCAGACGCAGAGGACATTGAACGTGTTCTTGAATGGAAAACCGCCCATTATACATTCTTAAACCCCTTACATGTCGGAATGGTCTTAGCTGGGGCTGACTGCCATGCAACCGACGCCATAACCCCGTTTGCTATTCACGCGGGTAAGGCTTTTCAAATTACTGACGACATAATTGGTGTTTTTGCTTCTGAACAGACAAGCGGTAAAAGCCCTATGGATGACGTTAGAGAAGGTAAGCGCACGTTACTAATGTTATATGCGCTTGAGCACTCTACTGACGCTGATAAAAATTTCTTAATACAGATGCTGGGCAACAGTAAACTTACACAAGTAGAGTTCGAGCGCTGCAGGGAAATACTAGTAGAAACAGGTGCCCTTGATTATGCCAAGTCTCAAGCACAAATGCATATTGATCAAGCTATTAGTTCACTAGATCATGAATATACCCGCTGGAGCAAGGATGGTGTAAGTTTTTTATACAATTTAGCGAATAGTTTACTGGGCCGAGCTAAATAGAGCCTACTGGCTTATTAATTTCAAGATTTCTGCCGGACTGTGATTTGCGTTAGCATAACGCTGTAATTCTCGAATTATAACAAATATGGCCGCCGCTCCACCAGCAAATAATAGATCAACTATTCCAATCGGTGATGCACCGAAATAGGTGTTTAGTAATGGGTTGTATATGATGTTACCGACGCAGAATATAGAGAAACACATCGCAACTAGCAAGGCGCGATTGTGCAGCTGATAGCGGGTAAACAGGCCTTGGCGTGAGCGCCGCTGTAGTATATTCAGGAGCTGACACAGTACTACTGTTAGGTAGGCTAATGCTGTAGCTTTGGCGTAAAGAATAGGCGTATGTTGATCAGCCTGGATTGCACTAACTCCGTGGCGGCTGAAGAACAAGATAAAGTTTGTAAAAGCCATGCCTCCAATTAGAACACCGCACCACAATAAATCTGTGACATTCGAAGTCGTGAGTATATGGTTACGAGTATTTCGAGGTTTATCGTGCATAAGCTCGCCGTCAGCCTTGTCCCAGCCTAGGGCAGCAATCGGGAATAGCTCGGCTATCATGTCGATAGCCAATATCTGCATGACGCTTAGAGCTAAGGGTACTTTAAATAGAGCTAGGGCCGCTAAGCCCACCAAACTAAGGATTAGCTCGGCGAAGTTGCTAGTAAAACAACTAAGCGTACCTTTCTTGATATTTTGGAATAATACTCGACCTTCTCTTACTGCTCCAATGAGAGTCGAAAAACTATCATCAAGAAGTATAATATCAGCCGATTGCTTGGCAACATCTGTGCCGGTTTTACCCATCGCTACTCCAATGTCGGCTCGTTTGAGTGCTGGGGCATCATTTATACCATCACCGGTTACTGCTACAATTCGACGATTGTCTTTAACTAACCCAACAATTCTTAGCTTGTCTTCTGGGCTAACCCGGCTGAATATGACACCACCTCTTGCTGCAAGATGTAGAACGCGGGCGTCGTCTAACAGTCTTAACTCTTCGCCGCTGACTACAATAATGTCTTGACCCGGTAGGTTTAGACCGGCCTTAGTTGCAATCGCTTTTGCAGTGACTGCATAATCACCAGTGATGATTGATACACGAATGTGTGCCTTGTGGGCAGCCGCCATGGCCTCCGGGACCTCATCCCTTAACGGATCGACCATCCCAACCATCCCTAGCCAAGTTAGCCCACTTTCCGACTCATCCATTGTCAGTTTCTTTAAGTTCGTAGATTTCGGAAGTATTTTGTATGCATATCCAAGGTTTCTCGACGCCGAGGTGGCCCATAGGTGGTTCTGATTATCGATTTGATCTCTATCTTTCTGGGTCATTTTTCGAACGTGACCATTATCCCAAATATCGTCGCAGCGATGAAGGATACTTTCTGGGGCGCCTTTTATAAATGCGTATATTTGATTATTTGCACCATAAGATCTGATCGAGGTCATGCGTTTACGTGCCGAGTCAAAGGCAAACTCTTTGAGCTCTGGGTATTGCTTATCAAGTGCAAGTGGGGTGATACCAGTTTTCTCTGCCAATACCAACAAAGCCCCTTCGGTAGGATCGCCTATGACATATCTAGTTACGTGCGCGTCGTCGGGCTGACCCATGCGAGCGTTGCTAGCAAAAACTCCACAGGTGAATATTAGAGATAATTCGTCTAAGTCTTTTGGAGTTAAAGGTTTGCCATTTTCTTTAGTGACTACCCCGGTAGGTTCGTAGCCAGTGCCGGTTACCTTATAGGTAGTGTGGCCTACTAATAATCGCTCAACAGTCATTTGGTTTTTGGTTAATGTCCCAGTTTTGTCGGTACATATAACTGTCGTAGCCCCTAGTGTTTCAACCGCAGATAGCTTTTTCACTAGCGCCTTGGCTTTGGCTAGCTTGCTGGCAGCCCGTGCCAAACCGGTGTTTATCTCGGCCGGCAGACCTTGCGGAATAATAGAGCTGGCAATTGCTATAGCATACAGAAACGCAACTTTTACGCCTAGACCTAAATAAATTATTACAGGCAACAACAACACACATATAATAACCGTACCCTGAGTGACACGCGCAGCTATGTGGTTAAGTTCACGTTGCAAAGGGCTAAGGTCATTGGCGGTATCGGCGCTCAAGCTGGCAATTCGGCCTAGCTCTGTTTGCATGCCAGTGGCTATAACAACGCCGTAACCATGCCCAGTAGCAACTGTGGTGCCCATGAATGTTATGTTATGTCGGTTTACTAGCTCAACGTTGCCACTTATGGCGTGCGCAAATTTACGTGACGGATTGCTTTCTCCAGTTAAAGCAAAATCGTTAGTAGATAATTCAGACTCGGTGATAATTCGAAGGTCAGCTGGTATCGAGTCGCCTTCTTCGATGTAAACGATATCACCCGGCACTAATTCATTTGATGGCAGTGTGGCGAGAGAACCGCCGCGCAGAACCTTGGCCTCGGCCACAACCAACTTTTCGAGACTCTCCATGAGCTTTTCGGCTTTAAACTCTTGGCTAAAACCAATTATTGTATTGAACAGTACAAGCGCAGCTAGAACAGCTGCTGTTTGGATGTCGCCCAGCCCAATGCTAATAATCGAGCTCGCTGTCAGTAGCAGAATCATGAGATCTTTATATTGGTTTAGATACTTGCGAAGAGAAGACTGTTTTTGAATATCGGCTAGTAGATTGGGTCCATATTGATTGAATCGCTTGTCGGCTTCTTTATCGGTTAGCCCGGTATCTTTATTTGACTCTAATTGGGCTAAGACCTTGCTTGCATCTTGCCGATAATAGGCCAGTTGTTGATTTTTATTAGTTCCCACCATGTACTACTCAAGTATACACCGTAAACTACTGGGGTAGCGTATACTTTATAGTATGAGCAAAGATAAAGCCTCACGAAAAAGATTAGTTATCATAGACGGAAAGTCAGTATTTTACCGTGGCTATTACGCTATGTCAGGATTAAGCACCAAAGATGGTGTGCCTACGGGTGGTGTTTACGGATTTGCAGTCATGGCTTTAGAAGTTATAAAGCGCCTAAGCCCAGACTACGTTTGTGTCGCATGGGATAAGCCTAAAACCAATATACGTAAACGAGTAAAGATGTACCCCGAGTACAAAGCAGGGCGCAAGCCACCCCCACCTGATTTTTACGAACAAATACCACTTTTGCACGAACTCTTGGCGGCATTTGGCTGGCCACTTTATGAGCTAGACGACTACGAAGCCGATGATATCATGGGGGCACTAGCTCACCAGGCTACCGAGCAAGATATAGAAACAATACTGATTTCTTCTGACTTAGATATGCTCCAGCTCGTAAACTCACATACTCATGTGTATGCTCTTAAAAAGGGCTTAAGCAACATCGAGCTGTATAGTCCCGAGAGTTTTGAGGCTAAATACGGTATTGTACCAGGCCAGTTTTTAGACCTTAAGTCCCTCAAGGGAGACAGTTCAGATAACATTCCTGGAGTACCCGGTATAGGCGAAAAGGGTGCTCTAGATTTATTAAAAGAGTTCAAAACCCTTGATGGTGTCTATGACAATTTGGTGTTGATCAAAGATAGTGTTCGTAAAAAGCTTGAAGCCGGCAAAGACCTGGCATATTTGAGCAAAAGGCTGGCTAGCATATGGATTGACGCGCCCGTAAAGCTCAACCTCGAAGAGGTCGACGGTAGCAAGTGTGATCCTAGCCTAGTGCGTGATGTGCTACAGAGGTTAGAATTTCGTACTCTAGTGCGCCAACTGCCAGATGTGATGCGAGTCAATGATGAGCAGCCCGTTGTTGGTATATTTGACGCCAACAGCCCGACCGTGCTCATTGGCAATAATAAAGATCTGTCCAAAATAACTGTTCCCAAGGAAGGCCCGCTTTACATACATGGTAGGTGTGCAGGGAAACATGGTCGTGACCCGTTAGTTTTATTGATTGGAACCGGTAAGACCACTTATGCGGTCGATTTAAAGACGGTTTCGGGCGCTAAGCTCAGACAATTATTGCCGAGGGGCACCAAAGTAGTCGGTTACGACATTAAGCACACTCTCAAGATACTAATCGAACTTGGTGTTGATATTCCAAATGTTGTCCATGATGACCTGGTTGGTGCATTTTTGATAAACAGTTTAAATCGCCAACAGACATTAACTGAATTAGCCCGGGATTCACTTGGCTACGAAGGTTCAGCAGAAGACCTATCAACCGAAGAATTTATAGAGCGGGGAAGTGAAATAATAAGTATCATTGCGGCTTTGTACCATAAGCAGACCCATGAATTAAGCGAAATACCCCAAATAAAAGCACTTGCCGAAACTATCGAATGGCCGGTTATCTCTGTATTAGCCCGCATGGAATATGAGGGTATTAAGTTAGACACTGGCTACTTGGGCATTATGGCCGAACAACTAAATGACGCAGTTTCAGACCTTGAACAGCAAATTTACGGTTACGCTGACCAAGAGTTTAACATTAGTAGTCCAAGCCAGCTAGCTGACATTCTGTTCAACAAATTAAACCTACCGACTGCCGGAATTAAAAAAGGCAAAACTAGTTATTCGACAGCCGCGAGCGAACTAGCTAAGCTACGAAACGACAACCCAATAATTGATTTTATCAGCCAGTACCGTGAGGTGACCAAGCTCAAGAGTACATATGTTGATGCATTACCTAAACTTGTAGATGACAATTCGCGTGTGCACACAACATTCAACCTAACAGTGGCCCAGACCGGTAGGCTTAGCTCATCTGACCCCAACTTACAAAATATACCCGTTAGGACAGAACTCGGTAAACAGATTAGGACTGCATTTATTGCTGAGCCTGGAAAGGCTTTAGTTAGCGCCGATTACAGCCAGTTTGAACTTAGGTTGGCGGCTTATTTGTCTAAAGATGAAACGCTCATAGATATGTTTAATAATGATGTTGATGTTCATGTTGCCACTGCCGCCGAAATTTATGATCGTAACCCAGAGGAGATAAGCAAAAATATGCGCCGCGACGCCAAGGTTGTTAATTTTGGTGTTATGTACGGCCTTAGTGCCCACGGATTAGTGCAAGCTACGGGCATGACTTACGAACAGGCTACGCATTTTATTAAACGCTACTTTGAGGTCAGGCCGCACTTACTTGGCTACATTGAATCAATCAAGCAGCAGGCCAAAGATGAGGGATATGTTGAGACTATATTTGGGAGACGTCGGCCTACCCCAGATATTCATTCGTCCAATTTCGCCATGCGTGAAGCTGCCATGCGGGCGGCTGTAAACATGCCCTTCCAAGGGAGTGCGGCCGATATAATGAAGCTTGCCATGGTTAAGCTCCAGCTTAAACTTGATGAGAACACCGAAAAAGGCAAGTGGGATATTAGCGAAGTGCCCAAGATCTTATTACAAATTCATGACTCAGTCATAGTTGAGTGTGACGAGTCTATGGCCGACGAAGTCGCTAAGCTCATAAAAGACACAATGGAGAACGCCCACAAGTTATCCGTAAAACTAACGGTTGACACTAGTATTGGTAGTAACTGGGGAGAGCTGTAACGGTTTGCCTAGTCTTGCCTATGCTTCTTGGAGTTGAGCTTGCCTCTTTTGTTTGCGCTCGAGCGAGCGATTAGCAGCCTTACTGAGACGTAACATAAATTCACCTAGCAACCCTTCGCGTGCTTGCTCGGCCTCTGGCGATAATCCTTCAATTTTGTCGAGCCCCCAGTATTTTTTAAGTACAGGGACTAATATTTTATTGTAATGGATTTCATAATCATAAATTCCTGCTCGCGCGATGGCCTTGGCATGCTTGCCGAAGTCGACTATGCCGGTCCCTGGCATTTCAAATTTTCTAACCTGCCTATCAATCGCAAGAACCATGGCAGACGGATTGAGTTCTATAGCCGTTTTGCCAAGATCACGGTAAAACAAATAGTGAAGATTCTCGTCGGCCGCAACTCGTTTCATAATATTGAATCCAGCTTGGTCTCCTTGGGCGTCGAGCATTTTACCAGTATTGAAATGTGCGATACGAGTTGCTAG
>JBDTJP010000032.1:0-8419 GCA_039935755.1 Saccharimonadales bacterium (SeqCode) | reverse complement strand
CACTCTGCTTTGGGCCATACAATTTACTGCCATTTAGTGTTAGTAGGTCTATACCCTTTTTACTAACGTGCAAATCTAGATAATTAGCTGCCTGGCAAGCATCGGTATGAAACAATAATGGCAAACTGTTGCCCGCTTGCTGTCTTTCGATAAGTTTTTGTTTAATAACATTGGTTATATCCCTTAGGGGCTGTATTGTCCCGATCTCGTTATTGGCATACATGATACTCACCATGACAGTTTTGTCATCGATTAACTTCGTTAGGTCAGTAATATCAACCAGACCTTCCTGCCCAACTGGTATCTCGCGGCAATTATATTGACGAGCGGGTTCCAAAACCGATTCGTGCTCTACGGAACTAACTACTATGTTCGCATCTGGGTACTGCTTCATAACACCATTTATAGCTAGATTATTGGCCTCAGTGCCCCCGGCTGTGAAGGTTATTTCGATAGGGCGAGCCCCGAGTACCGCCGCCACGCTAGACCTGGCCGATGCTAGGTCGCTATTTACAGATTTAGCGCTCATATATAGCGCCGAAGGATTATAAAACATATCTGTTAGATACGGCATCATCGCCTTGAGAACATCGTTATCGAGTGGCGTGGCTGCGGCATGGTCTAAATATATACTCATGGACTTATTGTATATCCTTACCCGCGCATAAGTTAGTCGTCGTACTAGCGGACGCCAGCATATATTTGCTGGTTTACAATTTGCATGTACTTCTTTGTGGCGCTGTAGAGTCTTCTAGCTTCAGCTATTTTGACTCGTTGGTACTGGCCATGTTGAGACTTAAGTATGCCGTCTGGTCGTATATCATAGCGCGTAGTGCGAATTCGTTTTACGCCCTGTTCGTCTTTCCACTCTTCGTGCCAAACCCAAGTACGGCTATCCAAGCAAAAGAATTCACGCCGATGTCCTTTAGGGATTGGACCAAACACAGTACCGCCGAGCTTAGCTTCGTGCCTGACTAAATTACGATACAAATCAATCTGATGTTGCTCGGACTTTTTGCTAATAAGACCGCTTAAAATTTTGTTGAACATTAGGCTGCTACCTCTTGATCAAATATAGCTTCAAGCCTAGCCTTAGCTTCGGCGAGCATCGGCGTCATAGATATTATTGGCGCCAATACGGTATCAATCTCAGGTTCACTTTGTGCCTCGGGGTTCACGTACACAGGCTCTACTTGAGAGGCTTCGGGTAGTTTAGGTGTTTCTACAATAACAGCTGGCTCGAAAAGAGCTGGATCCATTCGTTTCATAATTTCATCAATAGTGTCGCTGGCTGCACCTAAAACACCTAAACGACGCTCAACAGTTCCCGCTGGGGATTTCAAAGTTTCGTGGTTATCAAAATATGTCATAATTTATCTATATATTAAACAGTTTTTGGGCATTATGAGTAGTGCTCGAAGCAATATCCTCAATCTGCTCATTACGCAGATCTGCCAAAAACTCCGCCGTCACAACTACGTGTTTAGGCTGACAGATTGTACCACGGTAAGGGGTCGGTGTCAAGAAGGGAGCGTCAGTTTCTAGCAATAAACGATCTAATGGGACTACCTTTGCAGCTTCGAGCTGACCCGGGTCCTTAGTAAAGGTCATTATACCGTTTAAACCCACATACAGCCCCCTGGACAGCGCATCAGTAAGGACCTGTCTGTTGGCCGAAAAGCTATGTACAACGCCTCTTAGGCCGTTAAAATCGTCAAAAATGGGCCAAAAATCGTCAAAACTATCTCTAATATGAAAAATGAGCGGTAAATTAGCTTTAACTGCTAATTCCATCTGGAAGCGTAATAGCTGTTTTTGCTCCTCTTTCGAAGAGTGCATGTAGTAATAATCCAAGCCACACTCGCCAATTGCAACAACTTTGGGGCTTTTAACCAATTCGCTAAACTCATTTAGAAGCTCGTTATTACCAATGTAGTTTTTGGCTTCATGAGGGTGCAACCCGATGCTGGCCCAGGCGTTTTCGTGATGCTCCGCAAACTCGATTCCTAGCTTGCTGTCTTCTATAGTGCATCCAACACATACTAGCTTGCTGACACCAGCTTTTACGGCGTCTTTGACTACAGAATCTGCATCAAGTTTATAGTCCGAAAGGTGTATGTGACAGTGCGTGTCAATGAATTGCATATAATCTATTGTACATTTACTTGGAGCAGCCGGTAGCTAATTCGTTCGTTTTGCACAATAATCTGTAGTATGGGTTTAAATATAAGTCGGAATCTGCGATGATATCTAGAGAAGAATTTACTATGAAACAAGTTGTTGACGGCGGGCACATGCTCTATCAAAAATACATCATACCCGACAGCTCGGGTGGCTATTTATTCGTAAAGGAACATGATGGTAGCCGTTTTACTGATACTGAAGCCGCCGGGCACAACCAGGCCTATCTCCACCGTGAGGCAGAGACACTAGACTCACTACGAAAGGCTGGGTATACATGCATCCCTGAGCAAAGTTACATGAGCGGCGAAACTTTGATTATGAGCGCTAACCGGCCAGAGGATGGTTGGCAGTGGTCCATGCCTAGTGACCAAGCCGAGCAGTCGAGCTACATTAGTGACGTTTTGTCCGCCCTCCATGGCTTACAAGAATTGTCACCTGCTATATTGCCACCTCCAACTCAAGGAGCTTCGTTGGACGAGTTTATTGGGCTCGGATGGGACAAATTAGTAGATCCGGCTGTAAGAGATCGGGTTATGGAGCAACTAAGGGGCTCCAGATCGAAGCTTTGGGATAACGTCGCACCAGGAGTTGGTGTAATTGAGTCACTCCTAAGCACAGGCCTGTCTACAAAACAACGCAAACAAGTTGATGAATACAAACAATTACCACGCCCCTACACCGCCCACTTCGATGCCCGACAATCAAATATTGCCTGGCATCCAGAAAAAGGCGTCTCTATCATTGACTGGAGCTGGGCCTCGAACAGTCCGGAGGGCAGCGACGCGACCATGTTCATAATCGACTTGTTCAAGAGTGGTTATACGCCCGAGCAAAATCTTCTAAAAAAGTTCAACCCGGATCACGCGCTGGTTTTAATTGGTTACTGGATGGCGCGCAGTATTGCCCCGGTTGTGTCGGGGGACCTAACTGTCAGGTTCCAGCAAATTGCATCAGCAGCAAGTGCAGCTACATTGATTGCATAGCCGGCGGTGGGTCTTTCCTAGGGAACAAAGTTCCTTCAATCGGCCTAACTATACCGGTCTCGAATACATGTCGAATCTTAACTGCTGTTTCGGGCATAAATGGCGACAAAAGCGCGGCAATCTCTAGTAACGATGCTACTTGGTAAGCCAAGACCTCACGTAGGTGCTCTAAATCCCCTTGTTTGTTAATTTCCCAGGGCTTCTGCTCGTCTATATATTGGTTAAGCCCACGTACCTGCCCCCAAGCCTCATCTAACGCACGATCAAACTTACACTTATCAAGAGCTTCCCAGTATTGGGCTTGATCGTGCTCGGCCGATGGTGTCTGGCCAATTACACCGTTTTGGTACTGTGTAATCATAGCGGCAGTTCGCTGGACTGCGTTGCCTAGCTCATTGCCCAACTCATTGTTATAAGCATTGTGCAAACGTTCCCAGCTGAAATCACCGTCTCCATAGCTCGGTATATGCCTCAAGAAATAATACCTAAATGCATCGGCTCCGTAATAATTGACCACGTCCATCGGGTGGACAACATTACCAAGTGTCTTGCTCATTTTTTTGCCGCTATTCGTTATGAAACCATGCACGAATAGTAGCTTCGGCAGCGGTAGCCCCAAACTAAAGAGTATGCCGGGCCATATAGCTGCGTGGAATCTTAAAATATCCTTACCGAGCACTTGCACATTAGCCGGCCAGAATTTTTTAAAGTCTTCGTGCTCCGGATATCCTAATACTGTTATGTAGTTCATTAAAGCTTCAAACCAAACATACATAATCTGGGTTGGATCGCCTGGCACAGGTATGCCCCACGACACCTTGCTAGTTGGCCTGGATATACTAATATCTTCTAGACCATCACGTATGACCTGCAAGATTTCCCGTTTACGAGTTGCTGGCAAAATTCTCATTGCTCCGGTGTCGATAGCTTCCTTGATCTTGTCATTATAGGCGCTTAGTTTAAAGAAGTAGTTCTCTTCCTCGACCTTCTCGTAGGCGCGATTATGATTAGGGCAAATGCCTTTGTTTGCCTTTACAACTGCTTCGGTAAAGAAAGCTTCGTCGCCAGTACAATACCAGCCAACATATTGTTTCTTGTAAATGTCTTTTTCTAAAGCTTTCCATATAAGCTGGGCTCGTTGCTCGTGGCCAGCATCAGTCGTGCGTATAAATCTGTCATTGCTAATTGACAAAGCCTTGGCAGTGTTCAAGAATTTTTGGCTAACTTTAGACGCAAATTCCTTAGGCTCTATGCCGAGTTCAGCTGCCTTTTCTTGAATTTTACCACCATGTTCATCAGTACCAGTACTAAAAATGACCGTTTTCTTTTTGGCGCGAGCGGCTCTAGCTAAGACGTCAGCTTGTATTAGCTCCATGGCATAACCAACGTGCGGCTCAGCATTAACGTATGCGATAGAGGTAGTAATGTAATATTTCATATCTATAGTTTACCTTTTTTTAAGCTTATTAAGAAGCTCTTGTGTAGCATTTAAGGTCGTAGTTTACTTATATACGCGAGGCTAAATGCCACAAATTACAATAGCTGCATTTATAGACTTTGAGTTTGGAGTCGTGCTGCCAACTTGCGACTAGCGCAGCTGCGTTGGCGGCCTTTTTGCTATCGTAACTAGATTTATCTGCACACGGCAATTCAGCTTCTGGTTGACCCACGTCAATCAAACGTTTGTGCCGTCAATAAATTCTTTGCATAGATACTCAAAGACAGAGTTAGTCCAGCCAAAGCCAGTCTGGCAAGGGTAGAGGCCCTTAGTTGGTGGTTTATTAGGAACAACCACGTTGTATTTTTCCAAAAACACACCATTAGCATCGAACCAAGCTAAGTTAGTCTTGAGCCATTTATTAGCAATACGCCTGGCGTCATCGCGGTAGCCATAATTTAATAATCCTTTAATAATTAAAAAGTGTAACGGTGCCCAACCATTTGGATAGGCCCATTGGGTAGGCATTGATCCAGGAACGAGCTGGCTAATCTGCTGTCCGTCTGTGGTAGCCAACCCGCCCTTATTTTCATACCTCTTAAGTGCTTTAACCATTTGCTTAGCCTGACTGGCGGTTGCCATACCCGACCATAATGGATAGAAGCCAGCTAGGGAGCTTACCGCTCCGCGCTTTTCTTTTACGTAATTGTAATCATAGTACTGACCACGTAAATTACTCCACATTAGCTCGTTTACTGTAGCCTTACGCTTTTCGGCGGCTAGATCCCATTTGGATGCAGAGCTAGCGTCATTCATCTCACGATAAAACCTAGCGAAATCTGTTTCGTATTTGTATAGAAGACTGTTTAAATCAATCGGTACGTAGTCCAGAGCATGGCGATTGAACCGCGGAGTCATATCCCAGCCACTCTCGGCTTCGGCTAAATCACTCAACAAATTAATGTCATAGTATCTTGATAGTCCTCTGTACACTTGGCGGGCGTGAGGCTTAGAGGTACCCATCCAAACGGCTGCGTACTCAGCTTCTGCAACTTTCATATTTCTTTTGAGCCATTTCTTGTCAAGATCGTAGGCTGTATAAACATCCCATATAAAACTAGTTAATAGGGGCGGTTGTGAACGACCCATCAGATAAGTGCGTGAAGCGTTTGGTATAACCCCAAAGCGACTAAACAGTGACACCAAATCCTCTAGTATGCCCAACACTAAATCTTTGTGTGGCTCATCGAGCAAGCCTTGCGCCATGAAATAACTGTCCCAATAATACAGTTCGTTAAAATCAAAATCATGTCCTTCCTCATGGGCCGGGACTAAATATGGCTTAGGTAAACCAATCAGGCTATCACCATCGCGAGTATGCGTACGTTCAAGCTTGTGCCAGTAGTTGTCTATATAAGCACGCGCCATGGCGACATTAGCCGAAGTAAGGTTTACATCAGCTGGCCAAAACTTACGAGCTATTTGTTTAGTTTTATTTAGCATAGTTCCAGCCTAAGAGATGCAACCGGCCACGTCAAGCCATAATTAATTATATTGGTCACAGATCTTTGGATTCTGTTGGCCGGTTAACTTACCGGTAACTTGTATGTAATCAAAAACTTTGAATTTATTGCCAGTCGAAAAGTTGCAATTTGGCAATTGATCAATTGAGTAACCGAGGTAGTGGGACAATATAAATCTAAATGGGTTTACTGAGCCCTGTATTTGCTGACTAACCTCTTGTGGTGTTAAACCGGGCATGTAATAACTAGCCAATATGCCGAACTTTTGTTGCATTTTAGGCAATGATAAATCGGTCGGTTTGTAAAAATGGTCAGGGGTAAGTGTAAACCTAAAGTCTTTGGGGTAAGAACCTTCGTCTGCCTGAATTACAATTGCTGCGCCAGGATCATGTTTACGTATGTATGCCATTTCATCTTTTAGCCGAGTGTTTAAATAAGTAACAGCATTGGTGTACTTAACATTCTCGTCAGCCCCATAGTCATCACGTCCACCAGAATAATTAGGGTCGGAACCATCGGCACTAAATATGTATGGATCGTGCGGAACCAAAATATGCGCAAAGGTAAACTGCGGCCCCTTATTCTTACCATCTGCAATATCTTTAAGCGCAGTCATCTGTTGCTCAAAGTTCTGCCTTGGATTGACTGTGCGGTCGTAGCTCAATATTGGTGTACTCTTATACGTGATTCCTTTTTTGAGTAATGGCGACAGAATACTCTTGTTTAAAATATCCCTGGACAGATCGCTCATAAATATATGTACTCGCAGGAAGTTAAACCTAAATGACTTAGTAGGATTATTATCAGCCTTTATGCCAACACGAGTAAAGTCCCACCACGAGCTAACTTGATTGTATGTATAGCCGTTCTGCTTCAAAACCTGAGCGATTGGTGGGTCGTTTAATATGTCACGATACGGGAACCCTGTTTGCAGCTTATCGTTACCGAATTTTTTGCCAAGCTCATTATGGTAGCCCATAGACATTGTCGAGGAGATCGATGACATCGTGAATGGATAGTTAGAATATGCTGAAGTGTTCGTCGAAAATCCTTCTGTAGTCAAAAAGTTAGTTAGGTCACTATTGTCATAGTTATATACGTTCTTAAGTTCATCGCTGTTTGTGTAGCGGTCGGTCACAATGTAATAAATATTAGGTTTGCTCACGGACTTAATGGAGTCGCGGCTAGGCATCGTTGTTTTATGTTGATATGTAAGTTCGCCGCGTATTTGCCAAATTCTGGCTGATACTTTGTAGGCCTGACTAATAAATAAAAATGCAATTACAAAAATGAGTATCTTTGGTAGCTGCAAACTGCTAGTTAGTTTTAACCTATCAGTAAGTTTAACTAAGCCAAAGGCCAAAACTCCTAATATGATTGCCATAGCTAATGCCAGCACCATACTAAGAACGAACGGCGTTTCTAGGTTGTGGGGCAAAACGGCTTTGATCTTACTAACATTGTCATTATATATGTACTGAAAACTATAAAGCGCATACGATAGCGGTAGTGCTGCCAAATGGGCAGTAAAAGCGCGTCCTCGAAATATAAACCTGTATATATAATAAATCGCCGACAAGAGAACAGCGAACAAGATTATCGGCAAGATAACCTCTGATGGATAACTAAAATCCGAGTTCTTGTAGTAACGCCCTAGTATAAAAGTCGATATAAATATGACTTCAGGTAAGCTAGAGCGCGCTAACGTACGCGACAGTCTGTTGCCAAACTTCTTGAGCCTGCTGCTGGCTGACACCGGCGTCTCTTTGAGAGGCTTCTTTATTTTTGGCTTGGTTTTTGTGTCACTTATTTTTGCCATAGCTACCTTGCTTGGTATAAGTATAAGCTTCTTTTGGACCCTTTTACAGCTTCCCTCGAAATTAGCTTAAAGTGTTTTGCCATAGCTGCTTCAAAGCTAGGGGCGTCGTAGTGAACAAATATGTCCTCACGCGACGAAAGCAGCAGTTGGACCTTCGAGTCTTCCTTGGGTACAAACTCTATAATTACATTCTTGGCAATACTGCGCAAAAACTGTGCAATTTGATCAAATGGCAAGTTATTACCTATAGCTAAGTGGTGTATGAGCGCCAGTGCCATAGCAACGTCGGCTGGGCCTCGCTCGGTGAAAGATTCACGCTCATGGTGAGCCCAACCAAGGCCAGGGCTTGGATTCGTCAAATCCTGTACTAGCGGCAACATGTTCGATTTTATAGTTTCGTTTCGTTTCGTATGATAATTACGACCAACAGCAATCTCATCTATATCAAACGCAACCGTATATGCCCCTTTAG
>JBDTJP010000031.1:0-6238 GCA_039935755.1 Saccharimonadales bacterium (SeqCode) | reverse complement strand
ACAGGAGAAGGATGTTCCATGGAGCTATCTAACAACAATACCGTGTGGCCAGTTTTTTCAGCATATATTATCTCGTCAGTTGGACATTTGTTACCTGTTGCGAATGGGGTGTCGCTTGCGGCAGGAGGGCATTCGCCGCCTCTACCGCCAAAGTTATGTTCAAAAGTTAGGGTAAGCCCGGTATCTGACGTAGCGATTGTTGTTGATACATCTGCTTTTGCATACTCTAAATATTTGCTAGATGTTTTAACCTTCCAGTTACTTGGATAATCTATGGTGTAGCCTGCGAGCTTGTCTGTGTATGCATTAAGCTTGGGCTTAGTCGTAGGGGCAGATGTGCTGTTAGTAGCCTGCTTAAGGTTTGTGTTAGCCTTTTGCTGTGCGCTGTAAACGTAGTACCCAATGCCGCCAATAAGCCCAATTATAACTACTACTAGAAATGTTTCTATTATACTAAAGCCCTTGTCATCTGTTTTTATCATAGCCCACCCTTTATACGTAAATTATTACCTTAAGCATAGTGGCTGTGGCTATAAAAGACAAGTAAGCAACTCATTTACTTATAGCCATTTTCCTATCAGTCCGGTTCACCACCTGAAGTGAAACCACTGGGTGTTAAGCTTTGTTGCGTAGCCTCAGCTGTGACGCAAACTTTCGTATGCCTCTTCTTTGACGAGCTGAGTCTAATAGCTCTGCTGGCTGCATGGTAATATTTGGAGGACTCATCTGTGAAATCATTTCTGCAGGTTCTTTTCTGCTCGCAAGATAACTGCGGTAGTTAACTTTTGCTATTACTTTGTGAGACCTTTGCAAGACGTCATGGATGCGCTTTTTACGTAAGGTCATAAAATCTTTCTGGTAATTAAGGTTTTTGGTTAATGGTGATCAGCTTAACGATTCCCCAGGCAATCAAGGCATAAACAATACCGGCAACCACAATGGATGGCTCAAATACAGAATGAGTAGTGCCCGTGGTGGTGCTAGTAACACCGAATATGCTGTCGAATGGTGCTGTCAGTATCTTTGTAATACTGTATATAAAATCAACAAACGAGCTTGTTGTGTTTGCGCCGAGTAGTTTAAGCACAAAACGCAGCCCAAGCGCTACCTCTATTACACCCAGTACGAACCACACCACATTCTGAGCCGTAGTCTTGCCGTCTACAGCCGATTCAGTGTGAACTCGCTTAGTCTCCTGCTGGACCGACGCGCCATCATCGTCTAATCCACTTTCTTCTGATCGAGTAACAGTCCGTTTGATATCTGACATAAACCCTCCTATTTATCATAAATTGATATTCTAAGTGTACTCTTGTGGCTACCTAAGGACTAATTCAGTAATCCGTCCGGCGGTAGTAAATCTAAAAAACTATATTTGCTCGCAGGCACTAAGGTTAGCGTGGTATTAGTCAATCCACTCAAACTCTTTACTACCAATACGACCGGCGTCTCCGAGTACTGCCATCGATTACGCTAGATCTGTTATAGAGACTAAACCGTGTTTTGCTGCGCGAACAGCTTCGGCGCCACCTTCTTCGTGGTCAAACATCACGACAAACCCAAAAAATTATAGCCGTCTGCTACTTCTTGCTCATACCCTTAGATGTTGTTATGTATGCAGTAAGCGCCGTTCCAGCTAGCACTACAGGAATACCTAGACCTACGAGGACAAACTTATTGTTGATAGACCGAGTTACTCCGATAAATACAAAAAGCTCTCCCGCCATGACTGTGGTAAGAACAGTGCTGAGTATCGGTCTTTTTGCTTTTGCCAGTTTAAAGATTATCAACAAAGTAGCTATGGAAACTATTCCCGCAACTACTGCCACAATGGCCAACAATACAAATATGCTCACTATCCCACATCCTAGTCCATCCCGACCACTGCACTGGAAGGATTTAAATATTATGTCAAAATTTGCTCGAGTAAATAACAATGGAAACATCGATATCTGTAATATCCACATCGCAACGATAGCTATAAGGATTTTTATAAATTGTCCGGTAAAGATATTATTTGAGGGAGTGACGCTTATTTGACCAACAACCTGGACATTCTGGGGATGAATATTACTTGCGATGTCGGCTTGCTGCTCATTAGGTACGTTTGTGTTGTTGCTATCTGTATTTTCATTTTCCACAACTAAATCATACAGAAAGATATTATCTAACGATAGTGCTTATATTTACGATTAAGAGCGAGACGATAGGCTTCTTCCCACTATGTGATTCTCGTGGGGAGCTCTTGCGCATCTGTATCAGCAAAAGATTATACGAGTGCGTTGCCCATTCGCCCACGGCCCTTAGAGCAGCTGGGTCGGTAAAACTAATGGCTTGGTATCAGTCATGTCTTTGTGAATTTTACGTAGACTCTATGGTTGCTTTATACAGTTTTGTATGTTATAATGTGTATTATGTCAGAATGGACTTCATCTCCCGAAGAACGGAAAATTATTGCCGATAGCTTGAAAAAGCTTGGGAATGTTGTGATGAGCGATGGCAATAAAGTACTCATTGGTCACTCATTTTGGTCTTCTAGCTTATATGAACACGGTATTTTCCCACCAGAAGGTACAGTTATCGAAACCATTATGCAATCACCAAGTAAAACTTATGCTGAAAATTGGACAGAAGGCTTCGAAGTCACCATTCTCGGAGAAGAGGTGCTTTCTTTAGGCAGGGGTTCTCTTGCACCAGTATCCATCAGTCAATCTTTAGAATACGGTGGAGATGACCCAGATCATGTAGCTGGTTTTGTGATTTATCACGATGCCTTCCCAGACAGGGTTGAAAGACGCGCACAAGCAGTCCTTGGCGCAGCAGCAACTCTAGCTACGAGCCGTGACTGGTTTGAGCAACTCGGTGTTGATATGTCGGAAGTAGTCGTGACGCACATTGACGAGACACTATCACCAGCAGGCGACTATCCGGTTAGGCTCGTTCCTGCAACAGAGTTTGCGATATTAGCTGCAAAATTAGCTGAATAGTTTTACGCGTTGCGGCAAAGAGAATAGCGAGAGAGCCGTAGATTAACAGGGTTGAATAAAAGGAGTCCGGTCATGGAGCATGGTCCCCGCTTTTGGGTGTATAGTCTGGTAGCGGGGTAAGGATAGCGGACTAAAGTCCTTCTCCGCACAGACATGCTCGGAGCTAGCTCCTGCGCGTGACGTGCTACGCCGTACCACCGACTTGCGCCAGCTAGGGCTGGCACGTCGGAGAACCCAGTCTGGCCTCTGTACCAAGAAAAAAGACCCATCTTTCGATGAGTCGTTTTTCTTGGTAGCGGGGGAAGGACTCGAACCTCCGACCTTGTGGTTATGAGCCACACGAGCTGCCACTGCTCTACCCCGCGATAATGATGATCTGAATTTGTAATGTACTTGCGGAATTTTTATGAAGCTGGCTCATTGTGAGCGATTGATTCATATGAGCTGTCACTGCTCTACCCCGCGATATTTAAGACTAGGCTATCATAGCAAACAGAGGTGGATGTGTCAATTGTTTACAGGACCACTGCGAAATATAAAACTCATCCACGCTTCAAAGTTTTTTTGATAAAAAGGCTTGCGGTGAGCCTTATCGGCTGTGGCTACTTTTTTGTAAGGTAAAGATGGGGCATGTGACAAAGCGACGTCTCTGGGTATTAGTAGTAGTGTTTCGCCAGCTGCGCCCTTGCCGAACTGTTTACGCGCCTGTAACTCTAGGTATGTATCTGTTTTGTAAAATTCATTCTGTAGTTTAAGATTGGTGTTCGATAGCTCGCTCAACTTGTTTTGCTGTTGCATCTGGGCTATCTGCTTTTGTAAACCATAGTTGGTCTGAATAACATTAACTCCGCTCCAACTTGCGAGCAATACTAAGATTAAAAAAACACCAAATCCCAACATTCGTGTGTCTTTTAAGTCGCGAAACCTTGGGTGCTCTAAAAAATTTTTAATCTTATCTAACATACGTGGACATTATAGCAACAATAGGCACCACTCAGTACACGATTGTACTTATCAGTTAGCTCTACTTAAATAGTCAAATTAAAATCTGGTGGGGGTGGCTGGATTTGAACCAGCGACCAATCGGTTATGAGCCGACTGCTCTAACCACTGAGCTACACCCCCTCAAATGGTCCGATAACAGAGAGAAGTATATCAGAAATAAATAAATTCCGCACTGATTATGTATGGAAACAACCAAACTACAAGAACAACATTACCGTAGCCATGGTAAACATCAATGCATTTTCGAAGAAACTAACAGTCGATAACGGCAAACGGATAAGGTTGCCTAGGCATGTACCCTGGAACCGGCCACGGCGACGCTGCTTGGGGTGGACTTCTCGCCAGACTCCAGTCAATGCTACTCCTGTTATTGCCATTGTAACTACATTTAAGGTTATAGATTTGTCAGTTAAAAGGTAGGCGAAAGCTAGCCCAGCCTCTAAAAATGGATAGCCATAGGCCCAAAGTTTAAAACGCTTAGAAATAATGTCATAGTCTTGATAGGCAGCTACGAACATATCAAACGAGTAGAACTTAAAAGCTGCAAAAGTCATTAAAAACACAGCCATAAAGTCGTTAAAGAACTGCCTAAGCGACCACCCACGCCAGCTCGTTAGTAAGGCACTAAGCACAAATATACCAAGAATAACCAACAGAAGCTTCTTATATTCTCTGGCGGTTGTCTCTGGCATAACGTGTTTGGGGTCGTCTCGATCCATACAAGTATTATGAACTGGGCGAACCTAACTAACAAGCCCAGAGTCTAAAAACTCTGGGCTATTATCGTTCCCGTGAATGGCCATCACAGCTCTCATGTAATCGGCCTATTCGTTTATCTTGTCATCGAGTTTTTCTACCATATCTTTACCTTTTTGCTTCAACTCAGCTAGGTCATGTTGAACTTTTCCCTTTGCTTCCATTTCTCTATTATGGCTAATCTTGCCCGCCACTTCTTTCGCTTTACCGGCAATTTTGTCTGTATTATCGCTCATTGCTTCTTCCCTTCTGTACTTAAATTACTCCTTATATAATACCGGCATCAGCCCATTGCGTCTGTTAAATATTTCACGGCATCGGCTGGCGTAATAGACGACATAAGTTTCTCACGGAGCTCTTTGGCCCCGTCAAAGCCACTTACGTAGATTTTACAAAATTTGTTGAGTGTGTGAATTGGGCGCTCATGATCCTGCCAGGTTTCGCCAAACAATTCGACTTGTCTTCGGTATAAATCAAGTCGTTGTTGTTTTGTCCAAGACTCCCAGGGGTTTGGGCTTGCAAACACAAATGGGTCAGCAAAAACCCCGCGGCCAATCATTACGCCATCTAATTTGTACTTATTAATAAGCTCTAGGCCATGGTTACGGTCACGCACATCGCCATTACCAATAATCTTAGTGTCAGGGCTAATCTTGTCCCGCAGTTCTCGGACTTCACCAATTTTGTCCCAGTCGGCCGGTACTTTACTCATTTGCTTGCGGGTTCGCCCATGCATCGTCAGCGCTGCTAGGTCGTGGCCTAGCAAAAATTCAGGCCAAGTCATATCGACTGTGCTAAAGCCAAGCCTTGTTTTGACGCTAACTGGCAGACGGTTATTGGCACCTGCCTGAGTGGCCTCGATAATCTCGGCAGCGCGAGGTTTATCATTAATAAGTGCACTGCAGGTACCATTTTTGACCTCAGACTTGGCCGGGCAACCCATATTAATATCAATACCTGCGAAGTTAAAACCATCCGGCAAACCAAGCTCGCGCGCAAAAGTGCCGTCGACTATTTCGGCTGCAGTTTTATAAAAATTTTCTGGTTTTAGTCCCCAGATTTGAGCGATCAAAGGCCCCTCGCTGGCTACAAATCGGAGTTTTTTTAGAAGATTCGGTCTGCCCGGACTTTGCAAACCATCTACATTCACGAATTCTGTAAAATACACATCTGCCGGCGCGCAGGAATGCACAATCTGACGAAACACAGTGTCGGTCACATCGTCCATCGGTGCCAATATAAATAGTGGCGCTGTTAGGTCACTCCAAACATTCATATAACTAGGATACTATCTATCGCCCGCAAGGCATATTTTTGATAGGGTGGACGACTGTAGCAATTGCATTATCCTACTATATCCCGGTGCGTACACGCTTGATATAATCTAGCTCATTTAGATTCTGCTGTCTGGCGGTAGAGCGCCTGGTTGTTGCTGGCACTGCGTGGAGATTTCGCCTGGCACGATCGGCTGCAACTTGTTCACGCCATTC
>JBDTJP010000030.1:0-8790 GCA_039935755.1 Saccharimonadales bacterium (SeqCode) | reverse complement strand
CCGTCCATTACTATAGTTTTACCCAAGTATTTAACAATCTCCATTCGGCCAGGAACCTGTATCTGAATAGAACTAGAAATTTGAGTGGATGATAATTTTTGCAAACCATCGCGCTCAACTACAAAGTCACATACATACTTTGCAAGTAGCCAATTGCGCTTTTGGTACAACGGCAAAGCTCCAAGACTTTCGGGCCCATCGTGATGTTCAATAATACTTAACACGTTAAGTATTGAGTGAGTCTCAAGGCACTTAGCCTCCAGCACTGACATGATTTCCTCGGGCTGTGGATACGAAAATACCTGGTTATGTGGCCAAATTATACCGGCCTTCTGGGCTGCAATCTCTGGTAATGTATTGCCTAAAACGTGCATGTGGTCATAACCAATGTCAGTGATAACACAAACTTTGTTATTGCCATGAGCAATGTTAGTAGCGTCGTATAAGCCCCCTAGCCCTGTTTCGACAACCGCATAATCGACACCGACTTTGGCAAAATACCAATAAGCGAATGCTGTTAGTAACTCAAAATAGGTAGGTTGCAGTGGTGCACTATCCAATAAATCTATAAACTCACTTAAGGCCATACAAAAGTCTGCTTCGCTTAGTGTTTGCATGTCTAGTTGGACACGCTCAGTAACTGAATCCATGTGCGGCGAAACAGTTAAGCCAACGGTTCTACCCTGTTGCTTTAGCAAAGAAGCAATGTAGTATGCGGTTGAGGTTTTACCAGATGTACCAGCAATATGAATTACACACAAGCCTCGTTCTGGATTACCTAGGTGATCCATTAGCGGGCGCATACGCTCGAGCGTTATATCTTTACCGGTGATTTCTTTGGTCAGTGGAATGTATCTAGCCAGCACCAAATTAGCTTCAACGAGATTGTTTATCATGAATACATTGTACGGTTTCTGTTAAGACAGGTAAAACGTAAAAGCGAAGCTATTACTTAGAAGCTTTTATAACCGACGTGCAGTACATGCATCGACGGGCTTTTTTGGGGATTGTGCTTAAGCACTCTGGACACTTTTGATCAGTAGGGTCATCGGCTGTCTTATTACGTTTAGACAGCTCTTGCAACTTATTGATAGGTTGAACCACAAAGAAGAATACCGCTGCAGCTACTGATAAGAAAGCAATCAGCGCATTAAGGAAGTTGCCATACATAAAATTACTACCATTTATAGTGAATGTAAGCGCGGAGAAATCTGGTTGCCCGGCAATTGCAGCAATCAATGGCGTGAGTAAGTCCTTAACCATTGCCGTAACTACGGCACCAAATGCAGCACCAACAACTACAGCAACTGCTAGATCGACAGCATTACCATGTGTAATGAACTTTTTAAAATCTTTCAACATAAATGACTCCTATTTATTGCCTATAAATATACACTATCTCGAGCCTGACGCATAAACCACTATAGATAAACTGTTCGGAAGATTGCAAAACTGGTGTATAAACACTAATATAAGGGCTTACGCGCCCGTAGCTCAGCTGGATAGAGCGTCTGTCTTCGGAACAGAAAGTCGGCGGTTCGAATCCGTCCGGGCGCACCACATAATATCCTGACATTTTGTCGGGTTATTATGTGGCATATCCGGCTGGGTCTGAACAAGACGACTGAATTTGTTTTAGCAAATTCTTAAGTCGGCGGTTCGGTGATCAAACCAACGCGCAGGAGTTTACTCCGAGCACTGGTGAAGTATCAACGGTGTCATCCGTCCGGGCGCACCACCTATCAATCTACCCACCTCAAATAATATGAAATCACTAACCATAGTAACCGGTAACCCCAACAAACTACGTGAATGGCAAAGCCTCGTACCGTCTGACTTTAAGCTGTCGAGTGTTGATATTGACCTGGATGAAATCCAAAGTTTAGACCTAACCGCGATTGCTAAAGACAAAGCTAAGCGCGCTTACTCCATCGTAAATAAACCTGTCGTCGTAGAGGATATAGCTGCCGAGCTTGTCGAGTTAAATGGTCTTCCTGGGCCATTTATAAAGTACTTTGAGCAGAACCTAGGCCAAGATGCCCTGTTCAAACTCGCCTCAAAATCTGGCGCCAAGGCAATTGTGACTTGCACTATATGTTATTACGATGGCAAAGATGCAGTGATTGCCCAAGCCAGCGTTAATGGTAAGGTGGTGGCATCAAGAGGCGAAAACGGCTTTGGGTTTGATAAAGTTTTTATACTAGATGGCCAATCTAGAACATACGCCGAAATGACACCGACAGAAAAAGGACTTATAAGCCACCGCTCTAAAGCCATTAAGATACTGCTAGCCAGGCTAACAGATACTAAAAGCAGCTAAAGAGTTATAATGAGAGGTACACTTGCGCACGTAGCTCAGCTGCCCCGTAGGGCGAAGTGATAATTAGCGGGCGCTCTATCCAGCTTGAGGTACAATAAGTTTATCGGGTAATGTGAATTAGACATGCGCACGTAGCTCAGTTGGATAGAGCGTTGGTTTCCGGTACCAAAGGTCGGGGGTTCGACTCCCTTCGTGCGCACCAATACACAAGGAGGTATTTATGATAAGAATTAAGCGAGTTTACGAAGAACCAAGTAAAGATGACGGCTTCAGAATCCTAGTCGATAGATTGTGGCCACGCGGCGTCAGTAAAGATAAAGCTGCGGTCGATATATGGCTAAAAGAGATCGGTCCATCCACGGAATTACGCAATTGGTTTGGGCATGTTCCGGCTAAGTTCGATGAATTTAAAAAGCGCTACAAAAAAGAACTCAAAGATAATCCAGATACAAATACATTAAATAACCTTATAGCGGACCATAAAACCGTAACTTTAGTTTACGGTGCCAAAAATACCGAAGCCAATCAGGCTGTTGTTCTAAAATCTTATTTTAAATAAAACGGGGTGCTAGTCGTTCTTACGGTGTCGCTTTGGGCTAGTGTCTGACGGCAAATGTTTAGGCTCGTGTGAATCAAGTGTATCTTGTAAAACTTTTATTACACTCCTGGCGTGTTCATGGCTCATTCCAAGCCTTGAAACAGCTAGCGGCTGTGAGCCAGAAATACCTGTAGTTTGCATAAAGTTCATAACAACACCGTAGTTGTTGACGGTTACATGAACCATATCGGTGTAGGCGATCCTAGTATCGATTGGCATAACAATTACTCCGTGACTAACATTACCATTACTGTCATTCTTGGCATGATGAGTCGGCAAAGCGTCGCCGTCATATCCTGCCAGTTGCCACAATTCGGTAGCTACGTCCTCTTTAGTACCAAAGTGGCTTATAAGTAACAATAATATGTCTTCGACTGGACGTTCAATCCCTTGTTCTATCGCTTGCAAATTCTCTGGCTCAATCTCAACAGCCCCAGATACTTCGCTTAGGCTCTCCTGATGCTTTTCGCGCAATGCCTTAAGACGACTGCCTAGCTCATAAAATGGATAGCTCTTGTTCACCTTGCTCATTGGTACCATCCTACGCTGGTTAGCCTATGTGCGCAAGCCTGTATTGATGGTAATTTATACAATATACGAGCCCCTCCCAATAAATAGCTGATGTATGAGATTTTACAGGTATAATAGGTTGTATGTTTATACAAGAAACCGTGTCTCTGCAAACATATTCAACTATGCAACTTGGCGGCAATGCAGCTTACGTAGCAGAAGTTAGTGAGCGCAGTGATATACCCGAACTAGTAGATTGGGCTGTTGAGCGCAAATTACCAATAATAATGATTGGCTCTGGCAGTAACATAGTGTGGCGCGACGAAGGCTTCGATGGCTTGGTGTTAGTAAACAAAATCATGCAATTTGAGACTCAGGAAAATGAAGATTTTTTGTACGTCACTGTCGGGGCTGGCGAAAATTGGGACGATGTCGTTCGACGTACGGTCGAACTTGGCTATGACGGCATAGCCGAATTATCACTAATCCCTGGAACTGCTGGCGGTACACCAATCCAGAACGTGGGTGCATACGGGCGAGAAATTAGCGAAGTACTGATTAGCGTCGAAGCATTCGATTTAAAAACTATGGAATATTTAAACATTCCAGCCATGGACTGTGGGTTTAGCTATAGGAGTAGTCGCTTTAAAACTACTGACCGAGATAGGTTTTTAATAACTAAGATTAGCTTTCAGCTGACCAAACAGCTTCCTAAGCCTCCATTTTATGATGCACTAAACACATATTTTGATAAAAATAATGTGATTAAACCAACCGTGCAGAATGTCCGAGACGCGGTTATAGCTATACGTACCGCAAAATTACCCGATCCAGCCGATATAGCGAATAATGGTTCGTTTTTCGGTAATCCAATTGTTGCAGAAAACTTGCTGGCGCAGCTTTTATCTAATTATCCAATGTTACGCTACTGGCGCAACAGCGACGGTACTGTTAAGCTATCGGCCGCTTGGCTCATTGAACAGGCGGGTTTTAAAGATTACCACGACAGCGAAACGGGTATGGCGACTTGGTCAACTCAGCCTCTAGTTTTAGTCAATGAGCAGGCGAAAACTACGGCAGATTTATTAACATTTAAACAAAAAATTGTCGATAAAGTGCACCAGAAATTTGGTGTAGAACTAACCCAAGAACCCGAATTATTACCATAAATTTTGAGCAAAACCTCAACGTTGTAACTTTAGGGTTTCTTTTGTAAATATTTGGCGTAGAATAACTAATAAGGTTATGGTTTACCTAAATAAAAACTATAAGACTAAACTGAAATAAATATAAAGAGGTTTCGTGTCTAACCTAGAAGTTCTCGAAAGACCAACAGAAGTAGCACAACTAGATGAGCTACTCAGACCAGCTCGCGAGATTGTTGTTCTAGGTCTTTGTGGCCAACTGGCCCAAACCGCTATGCCGGAAGCCTACGCCACCGTGCAGCCTCTCTGTGATCGACGAATATTTGATTATCAACACAGATTTAAAAATGTAGTTTTAGGAGAATTTGACACCGGCTTTACTGTTGAGGAAAAAATAGATATAGCAGTATCTAAACTCCAATCTGAAGCCGGCAAGCGATTAAGCTTCTATCAGGTTATATTAGGGGAAGATAGTGGTGATTTGCCAAAAGTAGAAGACGATTTAACAATTACCGAGTTCTATTCGCCAAAAGTACTCAAAGAAAATTGTAAAATCACTTTAGATCATATACCCGAATCTAACCCTGACGAAATAGTACCCTCATTTGCTGCAGTATCACTTTGTTACCAACTAGTAAGAGAAGAGGCCACTCTAGCTAAAGTGGCAGCATCGCGCAAGCCTTTACCTTTATTGAAGCGACTTACGGGCTGGCTTGCTCTCTCAGCTGGCTAGCTATCACTGGGTAGCGGAAACTGTTTAGCAAAAGCTTTTATGTCATTACTTAACGTGTTAAGTATCTTTTTATCGTTACGACTTTTTATGGTTTTCTCCATCCACTCGGCAACAAGAGCCATATCGTCTTCCTTGAGTCCCCTGGTTGTCATTGCCGGCGTACCTAGTCTTAGTCCACTTGGCCTAAATGGTGGGTTTGGATCATTTGGTATGGCATTACAATTAGCCGTTAGACCAACTTCATCAAGAACGTCCTGTGCATCACGGCCAGTAATGCCGTGACTTTTAACCATGTCTATCATAATTAAATGGTTATCTGTGCCATTTGTTACTAGCTTAAAACCTCGTTTCATTAGCTCATCAGCCAGACGTTTGGCGTTTTTGAGTACCTGCACGGCATAAGTGTGGAACTCAGGTTGGGCAGCTTCATGAAACGCCACCGCTTTAGCCGCTATTGAGTGCATATGTGGACCACCCTGGAAGCCTGGGAACACCGCCCTATCAATTAATGTAGGTAGGTTGTTTAGTGTTTTTTCGGGAGCCTTCAAAGGATTACCAACTGTACCTTGGCTGAGTATCAACCCACCGCGTGGGCCACGTAAGGTCTTGTGAGTAGTGCTGGTCATAACATGGAATCCAAAATCAAATGGGTTCGGCAATGCCTTGCCAGCAATCAGCCCAGCAATATGAGCCATGTCAGCCATGAGCATAGCACCGACTTCATTGCCAATCTCAGCAAATTTAGCATAATCTAAACTACGAGGATAACCGCTAAACCCAGCCAGTAATATCTTCGGCTTTTGGCGCTTAGCTATTTCGTACATTTGATCGTAATCAATCTCGCCAGTCTCTACATCTTTAAGCCCGTAACGTACAAAGTTATATAACTTGGCGCTGCTAGTGACCGGAGCACCGTGAGTTAAGTGGCCGCCTTCGTCTAGGCGCATGGCCATAACAGTGTCTCCTGGCTGCAGCCAAGCCTCATACACAGCAATATTTGCTGGCGCCCCACTATGTGGTTGCACATTGGCGTGATCAGCCCCAAATAGCTGCTTGGCCCTATCAATGGCAAGCTGTTCGATTTTGTCGGTGTTTTCCTGGCCACCGTAATAACGCTTACCCGGGTAACCCTCTGAGTACTTATTGGTCAGTACACTACCAAGCGCATCAAGCACTGGCCGACTAACGTAATTTTCACTAGGAATAAGCTCTAGGCCTTCGCGTTGGCGTTTTTCTTCGGCGATGATTAAATCCGTAATCTGGGTATCTTTCATAATGGCTCTTCTTTCTATCTCACGTTTGGTCTATGTTCTAGTGTATCAGTGGAAATGAATCTGTAAAAATCCTTTAAAAATTATACCATGAGTGATATTATATTTGCACTATGAACACAACCAATGAAAAGATCGGTAACTTAATTTACCAGTTACGACAAGATAGAGGCTTAACCCAAGCTGAGTTTGCCCGTAAACTAAAAACATCCCAATCAGCAATTAACCGTATAGAGCATGGTAAGCAGAATCTAAGCCTGGAAACACTTGGCCGTATTAGTGATGTGCTTAAAAAACCGCTTATAAGCATTAGTGGGGGCGCAGTTAACCTACGTATTGAGGGGGGCCATGAGCTAAAAGGTAGTATACAAACTAAAGTGTCCAAAAACGCTGCAGTTTGTTTACTTATGGCTTCATTGCTAAACAAAGGCACTACCAAGCTAAAACATATGCCGCGTATTGAAGAAGTGAATCGAATTATCGAGGTCTTGGTAAGTATTGGAGTAAAGATACGTTGGCTAGAAGATAACGACCTAGAGATCAAGCCACCCGACGTGTTAGATCTAGATAAAATGGATAAAGCCTCTGCTCGCAAAACCAGAAGTGTGCTGATGTTGCTTGGCCCACTAATACACTTGTTTGATGAGTTCAAAATACCCTACTCTGGTGGGTGTAAACTAGGCAATCGTACTGTACAGCCTCACTTGTTCGCTCTGGAAGAATTTGGTGTAAATATCGAAGCCAAATCTGGACACTACAAAGTAACTGTCAAAAAACATGCAACCGATCAAATTGTACTTTATGAGTCCGGCGATACTACCACCGAAAACGTTCTTATGGCTGCCAGCAGGTTCGAGCAAGAGATAGTCATAAAAATGGCTAGTGCCAACTATATGGTGCAGGATTTGTGCTTCTTCCTTAAAAAACTTGGTGTCAAAATTGACGGAATTGGCACCACGACGCTGAGGGTTACTGGAGTAAAAGATATAAAGAAAAACGTTACGTATGCGCCAGCCGAAGATCCTATCGAGGCTATGACGTTTATCGCGGCAGCCGTAACTACAAACTCGCAGATTACAATTACTCGCGCACCTATCGAGTTTTTAGAGCTAGAGCTCCTCAAGCTTAAAAAGATGGGGCTATCCTACAGCTTAACTCCTGGTTATAAAGCCGAGAATGGCTACACGGAGTTAACTGACATAACCATCCATAAACATAACGGTAAACTAGTGGCATTAGGGGAAAAACTTTATGCTCGCCCTTTCCCTGGCCTAAATATAGATAACTTGCCACTATTCGTACCAATTGCAGCTGTCGCCAAGGGTCGCACACTTATACATGACTGGGTCTACGAAGAGCGAGCCCTGTACTACACTGAAATGCGCAAACTTAACGTTAATGTTACTCTTGCCGATCCACACAGGGCCTACGTAGACGGACCAACTAAGTTTAGTGCGGCAGACGTTGTTTGCCCGCCAGCCCTAAGACCAGCTATGTTACTGCTGATAGGGATGCTGGCTGCTAACGGCACATCAATGCTACGTAATGTCTATTCTATCAATCGAGGCTACGAAGACTTCGCTGACAGGCTCAACAAGCTGGGCGCACACATCGAAATAGTTTACGAAATCTAAACCTTACGATATTTTTAGTCAATCCAGCCATTATATTCTAAATACTTCGTGTTTATGGTACAATCACCTCTGTTGCGGGATTCGTATAACGGTTAATATGGAAGTTTTCCAAACTTCAGATGGGGTTTCGACTACCCCATCCCGCACCAATTTTAAAATGTAGTACGCCCCCCGTAGCTCAGCTGCCCCCGCAAGGGCAAAGTGATAATGAGCAAGTGCTCTATCCAGCTGAGGTACAATAAGGTTGCGGTTAACAATTAAAAGGTACGCCCCCGTAGCTCAGCTGGATAGAGCAAGTGGGTTCTAACCATTAGGCCGGCGGTTCGAATCCGTCCGGGGGTACCAACTAAAACACCAGTCCTTGCGACTGGTTTTTTAGTTGGCATGTTCACGCAGCGAATCAAGCGCTGGAAGGCGGTACGATCTTCAAAGCCACGCACAGGGGTTTACTTCGAGCACGTCGCAAGAAGTAACCGCCCGCCCGCGGACACTAACTCGCCTATGCTTGCACGTACTTATCCTCCAAAGTATAGTCACAGTAGGAGATGGATTATGGCTGAATCTTTAGATGATATTATG
>JBDTJP010000029.1:0-4292 GCA_039935755.1 Saccharimonadales bacterium (SeqCode) | reverse complement strand
CATAAGTTCTCACAGCGCAGATTGAGTTGATATAAACCTCCTTTATCTGTAAAATAACAGAGTCCATTAAGGCTCTTTAGCTCAGTTGGTAGAGCAGTGGCTTGAAGAGCCACGTGTCCCCAGTTCGAGTCTGGGAGGAGCCACCAAATCATTGTTTCTAGCCGGTATGGCTCAGATATCAATACAAAACACTCGAGCGGGTGTAGCTCAGCTGATAGAGCGCATCCTTGCCAAGGATGAGGCCACGGGTTTGAGTCCCGTCACCCGCACCAATAAGCTTACGCTAAAACTAAAAGGCCAAACCGGCCTTTTTTTGTTATGATTAAGTTATGCATGTGATGGAATTAAAAGAAGCCGGCAATCGGAAGATTTTCGGTGGTAAGGCGGCTAACCTTGCGAAGCTTATTCAGGCACGCTTGCCTGTGCCGAACGGGCTTGCAGTCGGCATTGATGTGTTTACGAATAATGGCAATCTAAGTGACGGTGCGAAGAGGCAAATTGAACTGCTTATAAATCCAGATAAACTATATGCCGTGCGTTCGTCGGCACTAACTGAAGATGGCCAAGATGCATCGTGGGCAGGACAATTTGAAACATTCCTAGACACAAAACCACAGGATGTTATTGATAGAGTAGAAGAGTGCCATAACTCAGTAAAGAATCGAGCCAAATCTTATGCTACTGATAAGGCTACGATCAACTTTGACATTGCCGTCGTGGTTCAAGAGATGTTACAACCTGAGTATGCAGGCGTCCTATTTACTACAGACCCAATATCGGGCGAGCACATGTTGGTTACAGAGTACGTTGCCGGCCTAGGTGAGGAATTGGTTAGTGGCAGAGCTGACCCTGAAATCGTAATTCTTGGCTCAAAGGAAGCCAAGAAAGCGCCATTTGACACTAACAGCCTTGCTGAGCTGGCTACACTAACCGAAAAATTATTCGGTGCACCACAAGACATCGAATGGGCGTGGGTAGATGCCAAGATTTGGCTAGTACAAGCACGGCCGATTACGGTCATACAAAAAAGCAGAAGCGGCTATTATCTTGGCGAGCCAAGCGATTTGTTTTATTGGGGCCCATCGCGAGCCAAGCCAATGTATATGAGTGACTTTATGACTGCGGTCGAACGGTTATTCCTGGCTATGGCCAATGATGATACGCTACCGAACCCGCCCAAGACTCTGGTTCTTTTTGATGAAGGCAAGATGGTATGGCTGAGCAACGAAGAGGAATTCACCGATTTTACGCAGCAAACATTCACAGCTTACGAAAAGCTAGCTAGACTGAGCGAAGATATTGCACAGTGGCATGATGCTACAGAAAAACTAGTTAATCTTGCAGGCACTGAGCTTACTAAAACCATCGTAGATGCATGGATGCACACAGAGTTCGCAGAATTTGCCCTCTATGGCGCTGAAACATCTCTGGTTGAACGTTTAAACCGTTTTGACACTAAAACTCGTCAGGACATTTGGGGTGCTTTTACTGTAACCGACAAGCCAACCTTCCTAACCAGGATTGATAGTGAACTAGCTTCGACTAAAGACGCAAAAACTATGGCCATACGCTACAGCTGGATACAGGATGGCTATGATGGCCTAAGCAATAGTGCCTACAAGTACTTTGAGGAAAGGCTCAAAGTTGTTGGTAGTGATACGATCACCGACCAAAATCTGGAGACAAAGCGATCAGAACTTATCGAGAAACTAAAACTTTCGGAACAAGAAGTAAAATCGCTAAACCTGGCACGTAAGCTGGCTGAGTTTATGGATGAACGCAAGGCGTGGATGATGCAAAGCCGTCGCTTGCTCAAACACTCTATCGGTAACGTAGAGCACGGCTGGTTTTTTGATAACGGTAAAGTCACGCTCGTAAATCATGATGATACGCACGAGCTGTGGCAGCGTTACGTTGACTTCAAGGCTTCGACAAACGCGCTAATAGGTACAGTGGCTAGTAATGGTGGTAAACATTTTATAAACGGCGAGGTTGTAGTTGTTAATAGTCCAGCTGATATTGTAGACGATGGTAAAATTGTGGTCGTGCCATCAACAAGCCCAAGCTATGTGCCGTTAATGCGCAAGGCCAAGGCTTTAGTCACTGACCACGGCGGTTTGATGTCACACGCTGCTATTGTAGCCCGCGAGTTTAATTTGCCATGTATTGTTGGCACAAAGCAAGCAACTAAAGTACTGAAAAACGGAGACAAAGTCGTGTTGGACTTAGTAAAGGGAGAGGTCAACATATAGCTGGATCGGGAAATGAGTCGATAGCCTGAACATTTTTGCTAGATACTACAACTTAATATCACCTGCCCACCCAATACAGATGTTTGAACTTAGCCAGCAGCGTCGTACGAAGCATGAATAATACTATTGGAAATTTTTTATTGATATAATTCCCTAATGATAAAAGTAATTATATTTGATTCTGACGGCACGCTTATAAATACAACCAAACTTATTACTGAAGGTTTCAAGCAAGTACTTTCAGATTACGGATACGACGAGCTTGCGACCGATGAAATTGTGTTAGCGAATATTGGAAAGCACATACCTGATGTATTCGCTCAGATCACTAATCTTGCTATAAGCTCCAAGGCTATAAGTGATATGACGGATAGTCTAGATATTTCTCAGGATAAGCTAGCACCCACCTCAATTACTGCGTACCATAAGGAAATAGAAACACTGTTAGCTCTCAAGAGCGCTGGCTATCGTATTGGGCTTTTTACAAGTGGAACAATATACCAGGTAAAACGAAATTACACAGTAATCGGTATTGACGTGTCCGTGATGTTCGATGAAATTGTATCTTACGAGGATGGCGCTCCTTCAAAACCATCTCCAGACGGCCTGCTGCTGTGCGCTAATAAGCTAGGTGTTCGTATTGATCAGGTTGTGTATGTAGGCGATCAAGACGTAGACGTTAAGGCGGCAATAAATGCAGGGGCAGGCCTATCGGTAGGTATTAGCCATGGTTTTCATACAGTTGAGTATTTATCTGAACAAGGTGCTGACTATGTTATCGACAGTCTAGAAGAGCTACTCAAAATAAAAGAAATAACTACATAACATTAACAAGCCCTTTAAGTAGATAATTTCTGCAAGATTCTCCCAATATTATCATCCTTCTACAGTGGCAAGTCGATTTGGCTAGGTTGGAAAATCTTTTTTCTATAGATTAAAGAGACAACGGTAAAACTACTCAGAGTGAAGTATATAGGGAATAGGATAGCGGCCTGCAAAGACCATACGGCAAAGACGCCGAAAAGTGAAGCAAGCCCCTCAATCGTAAAGAAGATGGGGTCTTCGCTATCAGGTTTACGGTACGTCTTAACGAAAGTTGGTATGTAGCCAATAAGATCAGCTAAGATACCTAGTGAAATAGTGATTGTGCCATTTTTAGTCACAACATAGGCAGCCAGCGCCAAAATACCAATACCCAGACAGTACAGGTCCAGCTTGGCCATTCCGCCGACACCATAGATTACTGACATTATAAGTAGATAAGTTGCTCGAGCTAGAAATATGAAGGCAAATATCTTCCCAGGAAGACTTGCTGAGTGCATAACACCGAGGACTCCCGCTACACTTGCAAGCCAGACAATTAGCCTAGTTATGCGATGGGGCTTGGCTTTACCCTTAAGCATGCTCCTAGTATAAGAGATGGGCGAAATCAAGGAGAGTATTAAAGTACCAATTATCCAATAGCTCATTAGGATTATATTACAGTATGGGTTCTGAAATACCCAGGGTTGTTCGTAAATTTTGTAAAAAGCGGTTATAATGCAGTAACTATCAAATCAAGAGGAGATAAGCATGGTTACAGGATACTGCGTTAAGTGCAAAGAAAAGGGCGTTGAATTGACGGCACCAGAGATTCACCAAACTGCTAAGGGTGGCTACATGGCCAAAGGGAAGCACGCGAAGTGTGGAACAACTGTTTGTGCAATGATGTCTAAGGACAATGCAGAAAAAGCAGTAAAGGACGGCGCAAAAAAAGCTTACTAAGCTTTAACAGATATAAATCTAGCATCTAGTTAATAAAAATACCCCAGCGAAAGCCGGGGTATTTTTGTTGTTTGGATATGTCCCAAGCTCGTGGCTTCTTAAAGTAAGAACCAAATATGTCTCGCTAATCTGTATGTTGGTCTTTATGTTCGGATTTATGCTAAAAATAGCCATACTTACGATTTATTTTGGTATTATGCAGGTATGGATATCGCAGTAAAGATAAATAAACTCTCTGTTACGCTTGGCGGAAAGGTAAAAGCCTTAAAGAACGTA
>JBDTJP010000028.1:0-6629 GCA_039935755.1 Saccharimonadales bacterium (SeqCode) | reverse complement strand
AGGTCGATAGTACTAAATGACCGGTCAGGGCGGCCTGTAGGGCTGTCTTAGCGGTATCCATATCGCGTATCTCACCCACCATCACAACATCTGGGTCCAAGCGCAGTATTGCTCGTAATTTATCTGCAAAACCTAGCTCCTGGGTGTTAGTTGATGTCACTGGGATTTGTACGATCCCCTCAAACTGGTATTCAACTGGGTCCTCGACGGTAATTATTTTGCGCTCCTCGACGTTCAGCGTATTGAGTATCGAATAAAGCGTAGTTGTCTTTCCTGAGCCAGTTGGCCCAACCACCATGACCAAGCCGCTTGGTTTAGATATAATTGCATCTATGACTGACCGCTCCTGAACCGACAAGCCAAGCCGGTCTAGTGTGTACATAGACTGGTCCATGTTGAACAAACGCATCACTACGTCTATTCCATTAACTGTTGGTACGGTTTCAAGACGCACGTTGACGTCTACAAGTGACCCATCGGCCATCGTGACTCGTTGTGCTATATGGCCTTGCTGGGCGTCATTTGAGGCTGTCGATACGTTACCTGCGCTTGCAATCGCAGCTATGAGCACCCTGTATTTATCCGGTTCTAGTATTGCAATTTTGTGGAGCACGCCGTCAACCCTAAAACGTATTCTAGCGTTATCTCTTTGTGTCTCTAGGTGAATGTCCGAGGCACCAAGCTTGTGTGCCTGGTGCACAAGATATGCCAACATGTCATCAGCCTTGACCTGTTTTAACGTCTCCGACACTTGGTCTATCTGATCTTGAGTCCCTGTCTGACCTATGGCAATATCGTGGTATTCAACACTCTTTGGTGGATCGTATAGCTTCATGTAATCGCGAAAACCAGCATCCGATATAAGCGAGAACACTACCCTCTGGTCCATATACTGCTGCCTAAGGGTGACCATAGTTTGTTGTGAAGTAGTATTGGTAACCCCAAAACTAAGATTATGATCGTCGGCGATTATTGGTATCACGCGTAATTTATAAAGATCTTCTTTGGGCAATATATCTGGGTAGAGTTGTTTTTCAGTGATAGCCGACGTGTCTGTATACTGTAAATTCAGTATCTGGGCGCGTCGCTGCGTGTTTACCTCTTCATCTCGTCTGGCATCTTGGCTCATATACCATCTATTTAAGCATAAGCAGTCGCTGTGAGCCAACATGTTTGTTACGATATCGTTATGAAAAGCCGAGAAATCGTAATCATAGCCCACAATCTGCGCAGTTGCCATAATGTCGGGTCACTACTCAGAACAGCCGAGGGTACTGGAGTTAAAAAAGTTTATCTATCGGGTTACACGCCTTATCCCTTGGGCCCTGATGACACGCGAATGCCACATATTGCTACCAAAATCGATAAACAGATACACAAGACTGCGCTCGGTGCTGAGTCACAAGTAAAATGGGAACATTCGCCAGACATACTTAAACTGATTGACAAGCTAAGAGCAGATGACTACATCGTTGCTGGTCTCGAACAGGCGGACGACAGCATATCATTACCTAGCTGGGACGCTGGTAATAAAATCGCACTGTTACTCGGCCGCGAGACGTTAGGCATTGAGCTTGATATATTAAGTGTTTGCGACGTCACACTCGAGATTCCCATGCTTGGTAGAAAAGAATCTTACAATGTCGTACAGGCAGCCGCCATGGCATTATACGATCTAAGGTTTACGAAACATTAAAGTTGTTATAGAATACGCTTATGGCAAGGCCCGGTCGCCCGCGTAATTATCGCGCGTTGAGCAAACCAAAACACATATCAAAACAAGATCACAAACATTACTGGCCATATATACCGGTATTATTGCTGATATTGGCAACTGTTTTTGTCAGTGTATTACCTGCGGCTCAGCATAGAGGCGTATTATCTTACGCGACCCAAATAAGTCAGGACGGGCTATTAACGGAAACAAACAATCGCAGGGCCGAGAATGGCAGACACTCGCTTGAATCAAACACAACACTCGAAGCCGCAGCTCAAGCCAAGGCTAACGATATGGTTAAGCGCAACTACTGGTCACACAATACCCCAGACGGCAAAGCTCCGTGGGTCTTTATAACCAATGAGGGCTACCTATTCCAAAAAGCTGGTGAAAACCTGGCTTACGGTTTTACTACTGATGGAGCCACTGTATCTGGGTGGATGAATAGCCAGGAACACCGCGAGAATATGCTTAACCCTGGCTACACTCAAGTAGGATTTGGAACAGCTAATAGTAGCGATTTTAATCATGACGGCGAAACGACTGTGGTTGTGGCGCTTTACGCTCGGCCGCAAGCTCTGGCCCAAGCAACGACCGTTGCAGCCACGCCCAACTCTGCAACTTTTTCTGGTGAAGTACCCGAGATGACCGAGCCACACGTACTGGCGGTAAGTCGCATACAGACACTCACAGGTGGGCGGGCACCATGGGCTTACTTCGCCATCGGGGCACTCCTGGGGCTACTACTTGCTGCCATATTACTCAAACAAGCTGCTGGTATAAGACATATGCTTAAGGACGGTGAACGATTTGTTCTACACCATCCAATCCTTGATACCTTCTTGGCTACCCTGGTATTCGTTAGTACACTACTGGCTCAAACTACTGGGTTTATCCACTAGAACTGGGACTGCGATCTATTACTTACTGGACCTTAACGTATTCACCACCTACGGCAGATTCGAGAGCAGGTACTCCGGTCTCGCGGGCAATGCGCCCCGGTAAACGTATTATCTGGCGCTTTTCACCAATAACAAGCACAACCTCGGTATCACCAGGGAAAGCGTCTATGGCCTGCTTAAGAGACAGTAGTTTGGCCTGGTCTGAACTAGACTCTAACCGCACATACACGCGCTGAGCCACACTAGAGGCTTCAGAGCTGGTCCTACTTGCTGCTTTAGTCTTCTTGACAGAGGCCTTGATTGTTTTGGGTTTTTTACCAGTAGATTGGTAGGCTGAAGCTTGTTCATATGTGACCGGACGTGCCTCATCCGCCATCAACTTAATCTCGGTGCCTATATTACCGTCACGATCCTTAGCAGATACTTTGCCCTTTATAATCAGAACGTTGTCACGCTCCCATATTCCTATAGTCTGCTGGTAAACACTCGGGAACAATATCAACTCAATTTCTCCCGTCAAATCAGCGATACGAATAAATGCCATTTTTTGACCATTTTTAGTAGTAATCTCACGAACGTCACTGACTGCGCCACCGACCACAGCAGACTTGCCATCATGTTCCGGCTTAATGCTATCTATGGCTACTGTCTGTTCGGACAACAAGAGCTCGTAAGCATCCAATGGATGCTGACTCAAATACAATCCTAGTAAATCACGCTCCCATTGCAGTTGTTCACGATGATCAATCGGCGGAACAATGTCACTCAAAGCTAAGGTAAGCTTAACGTCCTTGTTTGATGCCGTGCCAAAGAGGTCAGTCTGACCGCTAGCAGCAGCTTTCTGCAGCTTACTTGCGTACGCCAGCATCAGATCTAAGTTACCGAGCAAAATGTGGCGTTCCCCAAACCTATCAAATCCGCCCGCCTTAATTAAGCTCTCAAACGTTTTACGATTAGCAATTCTAACATTGACGACTGACAAAAACTGTTCTAATGTCGTAAACCCACCATTTACGTCACGGGCTCTGAGTATCTCTTCGGCTGCATTATTTCCAACGTTCTTAACAGCGTGTAGTCCGAATCGGATCTGATTCTTGCCTGGAACAACCGCAAACTCCAAGAATGACTCTTGGACATCAGGAGGCAAAACTTCGATCCCCATATTTTTACATTCAGTTATTTCTATCGCTAGTCTATCTATATCATCGTAGTCGCTGGTCATAAGTGCAGCCATGAATGCGTCCGGATAGTGAGCCTTAAGGTAAGCGGTCCAATAAGCTATTAAGCCATAGCAGGCTGCGTGGCTTTTATTAAAACAGTAATTTGCAAACTCTTCTAGCTGATTCCAAAACTTTTCAGCTATTTGTCGGCTAGCGCCACTATGTTCAATTGCGCCTTCTACGAAATCTACTTTGACCTTGCGCATAAGATCAATCTTCTTCTTGCCAACGGCCTTTCTCAGCGTATCAGCTTGACCACCAGTAAACCCACTCCACTCCTTAGATATCTGCATAAATTGCTCTTGATACACTAGTATCCCATAAGTACTTGAAAGTGAGTTTTCCATACCTTCATGCAAATACTTGATTTTCTCTTCACCGTGTTTCCTTTTAATAAAACTATCTATGAACTGCATTGGGCCTGGACGATACAAGGCGACCATAGCTACTATGTCATCAAAAACTGAAGGCTTTAGATCCTTTAGGTACCGCTTCATACCCGACGATTCTAGCTGGAACACTCCAGTTGTATCCCCACGCTGCAGAAGTTCATAAGTTTTAGTGTCATCTAACGGCAAATCATCGATTACGACGTCTTCGTTATAAACACGCTTAATTATACGTAGGGCGTTCTTGATTGTGGTCAAGTTTGATAAGCCCAAGAAGTCCATTTTAAGTAGCCCTAGCTCCTCAATAGGCCCCATTGGGTACTGGGTCGAGACTACGCCTTTTTGCGCCATTTCGAGTGGAGCAAATTTTACTAATTCATCGGGTGCGATAACAACACCAGCGGCATGAATGCCATGACTCCGAACTGTTCCTTCGAGAATGACTGCTTGATCTAGCACCATTTTTGATGTTTCGTTATTTTCGTACTCAGCTTTAAGTTCGGCATTTTCACGTAGTGAAGTTTCTAGCGGAATGTGTCTGCCTTGGACTGGTGGTGGAATCATCTTAGCTAACCTATCAGCGTGAGCATATGGGACTTGGAGTACACGTGATACATCGCGTACAGCGTTACGAGCAAACATTCTGCCAAAAGTAACAATATTAGCTACGCGTTCGGTCCCGTATTTGCGTACACAATATTGTATAACTTCGTCGCGTCTTGTATCTTGAATATCTATATCAATATCTGGCATCGATATACGGTCAGGGTTCAAAAATCTCTCGAACAGCAAGTCGTACTTTATTGGATCTAGTTCAGTAATCTTAAGCGAGAAAGCAATTATTGAACCTGCCGCCGAACCACGACCCGGGCCGAACACAATGCCCTCATTTTTGCCCCAATTTATAAAGTCATGAATGATTAAGAAGTACCCATTGAAACCCATTTGGTCAATTATTCCTAGTTCGTACTCAGCCCTCTCGGCCACCACGTCGGGTAATGTTTTTTTAGCCTCAGCAATGCTTAGTTTGTTTGCTTCAATCTCCGGAACGCCGCCATATCGCCATGCTAGGCCCTTATAAACTAGGTCATCCAGATATGTCTTTTCCGACTTTCCTTTCGGTACGTCGAATTTCGGGATAAGTATTTTGCCGAGGTTGATTTCGACCTTGCAGCGATCTGCTATAGCTTTCGAGTTAAGTATTACCTCAGGGTGATCGGTTCCCCACCTTTCAATAATTTCCATTGGCTCGGTTACGTGCAGTGGGAATTCTTTGAGTGACATTCGCTTCTCATCTGCCAAAAACGATCCTGTACCAACGCACAACAATATTTCGTGTGCTTCTTGATCCTCGTGCTTTAAGTAATGGGCATCACAGGTTACAACGACAGGTATATCAAGCTCTTTGCCAAGCTTCAGGATCTGTTTGTTTACATTGTACTGCTCTTCGCTATGCAGAGGATTATCTGGGTGACCGTGGTCTTGGACCTCTAGGTAGTATCGATCACCAAATACTTGCTTGTACCACTGGGCGACTTCAAAGGCCTTAGTGTAATCGTCTTGTTTTAGCGCGTCACCAATTTCGCCGCCCATACAAGCACTAAGAACAATAATCCCCTCGCTATATTGCTCGAGCAGCTCATGATCTACACGAGGGTAGTAATAAAAACCGTCCAAGTTAGCAATCGTACTAAGCCGCATAAGGTTCTGGTAACCGACGTTATTCATTGCTAACAAAATTAAGTGATATCGTTTTTTGTCCTTGGAAACGTCTTTATCTGTATGTTTGCGAGCAGCAACATACGTTTCGATGCCAATTATCGGCTTAATTTCATTATTAATAGCTTCTTTGTAAAACTCTATCGTTCCGGACATAGTTCCGTGGTCCGTCATGGCAACCGCTGACATTCCCTGTTGCACTACAAATTCAATCAATTTATCAACCTTGGTTAATCCATCGAGTAAACTGTACTGCGTGTGATTATGCAGATGTACGTAATCAGCTGCGCTTAACTTTGTCATTCCAACCCCTTCATATACATATATTCTAAAGTATTAACCTGGTGCTTTCGAGGGTAAGGTGATTTATTACAACAGGGGCGTTATTTAACCTGTCTAGTGTTAATAGTTTGCTGAACATTATCTACTAACCGGCCTACTAGTGGTACGTTCTGAAACAGTGAAAGCATCCATACTAATAAGGCCAAAACCAAAGTCGCGCCAATCGCGCCGCCAAGACCACCAAGAATCCCCTTAAGGAAGCTCATTTTATAAGTTTTAGCCTTATCTAAATAGCCGGATTCATATATGCTAATCAAGGCGTTGCCAAGTTCTTCGGGTGTTAGGCGAGGCTTACTTTGTTGTTTCTTTTTTTTCAAGATACGACTTAAGGTGAGCGCTA
>JBDTJP010000027.1:0-7278 GCA_039935755.1 Saccharimonadales bacterium (SeqCode) | reverse complement strand
TACCTTCACTATAGGGCCAAAAGCATATTTTTTAAGTAACCAAAAAATAAAAGCGAAAGATAGTATCTGTAGGATTAATAACTTGGGATCGATGCCCAGACTACTGATTCCACCACTAGACTCTGCGAAAATATTGGTTGGTATATTATGTAACATATATTATTGTTTTTAACTTTCTGAATTCTTTAAACTGATTTAGCTAACTGTTCATTATTTACGAATTGTCCCGCTCAGAACGTCATTCACATGTCAGAAGTTTATTATACGACCAACGAATGCATGGCCGTTCTGCAACGAGATATTCAAGATATTAAAGAACTGCCTAGCCTAGTGTGAATACTACTACTAGTACATAGATAGCAATAGCCTCAACCAAAGCTGCTGAAATCAGCAAAATTGGAAGCATCTTGCTAGCTACTTCTGGGTTACGGCCCAAAGCTTTCATGGCACTGCTGCCGATCATGCCAATACCTAGAGCAGGCATAAATGCACCAATTGCCATTGAGAAACCTTTGATCATGTTTATATCAACGTGTTCCATTTTATATTTCTCCCTTATTTAATAATCTTATTGTATCAATCACTGGCTACTAATACTTTGTTTTTAGTAACAGCAGTGGAAAGATCGTGTTTAATGTGAGCCGTCTCGGCTTCGTGGTCATCATGCTTGCTCGTAGCAATAGTAAGGTAAACGAGTGTCAGCATAGCAAAAACAAAGGCTTGAATAAAGCCCGCAAACATCTCCATGAGCACAAATGGCATCGTCGCCACTGGTGCGAGATAGCCAGTAATAGATGTGATAACAAATAATAACACTTCGCCTGCAAAGATATTACCGAATAAACGCAAGCTAAGGCTCATGACTTTAGTGAACTCACCAAGCAACTCTAGTAGCCCAACGAACAAGTTAATTGGGTTGTATGGTTTATCCGTAAAGAAATGCTTAAAGTAGCCTAGGCCGCCCAGCTCCTTAATTGAATAAACTTGGACCAAAAACATAGTGACAAGCGCTAGCGCCAGGGTACTATTTAGGTCGGATGTAAAGCCACGCAAAAATGGTACATGACCTTCATGGGTATGAGCTAGGAGGGAATGGCCAACACCGGGTAGCAAGCCGGCCCAGTTGTTTAGCAATATCAGGAAGAATAAAGTTAACACTAACGGAGCGTATTTTAAGGCTCGGCGACGGTCACCTATAACTTCTGTCATCAATGTCATAACGTAATCACATATAGCTTCGACAGCAGCGGCTAGCCTGTTTTTGGTTGGCCTTATGCTAATCTTTTTAGTAACCCATATCAAAAATATGGTTGAACAGATTAGGACAACCGCACCCAATAAGGTTGAGTTCCTAACTACTATTGGCCCCAAATTAAACAAGTTCTCCGCTTTGATTGGCGGAACTTGTATTGCGCTAGCAAATAATTGCATCAATTCGTATCCTTCTTATCTTGAAGTTTGTATTTACCAAATTGATTAGGGAACACTACGCACAGTTGCCTATAAACAAGTAGTGTGGCAATCACTAGCGACAAAAAGAACCCTGTCAGAGAAAACAATATAACATGGCCAGTCCGCTTGTCTATGTAGTGGCCCAGTAATGATAAAACTAATATAGGCAAGGCTACACGCCATGTCGTGTCAATTAGCATAAAGACCATCCGCTGGCCATCTACGTCGTCACCATCTTTAAACTGTTTGTTGCCCATTTTACCTGGGGACTTTTGCCTACTCATCGATAGTCCGTATACTAGCAAATTTTACAGATTACTACAAGTGTTAAAGTATGTATTAATCAACAAACCTTTCTATGTCCTGGTGGCAAGCCGCTACGCGCAACAATCACAACCCATAAGCTTTAGTTTACTAAATACTTATTACGCTTAATATGGTATGCTATTAATATGATACAAATATATTCAGCAACATGGTGCGCGTTTTGCCACGCAGCCAAAGATTATTTAGACAAACTAGGGGTGTCCTACGAGGATCACGATATTGAGTCTGACCCTAAAAACGCCGATGAGGCAGTTAAAAAATCGGGCCAGATGGGTATTCCAGTCTTAGATATTGACGGTACTATCATAGTTGGATTCGATCGTCCGAAGATAGATGCTGCTCTTAAAGCCAGCGGTGCTGTCTCCTAATCAGCCTAGCTCTACGCTATATATAGCGTGTCGGTTATAATAATTTGTATATTTTTAAACTCTATCTGCTACAATTAGCATATAAGAGGATTATATATGTCTGATTTACCTTCTCCAGAGAACCGGTCCGAACAAGACCCTAACATTTTTACACCCGTATACGGGCCTCCTGAACCCCCTTCGGAAATTATCTTCGAGCTAGATCCTGGTGCTATTGAGTCCGAGTCCGTCAAACAGATACTTAACGACAAACACACAACCCATACCGAGCAGACACTTGAGCTCACCAAGTTAGCATTTTTGACTTATTTTACACAAATCGGAGCCGACCTAAGCGACATGCCGGACCAGGATACTCTTATGTCTCTATATACAGACGCATATGCTCTAAGGACCCAGGCAAAGACAAGACCAAGCGAGGAGGAGGTTCAGGTAGTTTATAACGGCCACCATGTTCGTCTAGTTTCAGTTGATATTGCATTAGAAGAACTAATTGAAGAAACAGACATGTATGCCAAGATTTCACCAATTGCAATGACCCAGAGAATCGAACGCCTAGAACCATATCGTACAGAACCAATTGATACTTCGGTTATTGCCAGACTATGGGTTATATCGCAAATGCCTGAACTTGAACTGTCTATGACTTTTGGGGCAGTTTTAACCTTTTGCCGAAAGCACAAAGAACAAACAAGGAAAGGTTTCTCCAGCCCTTAGTACTTGCGACTGGATCACCCAAGCCTCATAATAACTACATATGTCGTTCGAAGATTATAAACAAAAAGACTCCGTTGTTATCGTCTATACGGGTGAAGGCAAGGGCAAAACCAGTGCTGCGGTCGGGCTGCTAGCGCGGGCACTCGGCAACCGATGGAATGTAGCGTTCATTCAGTTCATAAAGCACTGGGGCGTCAATGAGCATGTCTTTATTCGCGATATCCAACCACTCTTTAAAGATAAATTATTTTTTTACAAAGGTGGTAAAGGTTTTTACAAAGCCGGCGAACTCAGCGAGCAGTTCGTAACCGAACAACAGCACAAACAAGCTGCCCTAGAAACATATAACGTAGCTATGGAATGCGTCAGCAGCGGTAAATATCAGGTGGTTATATGCGATGAAATAAATAACGCTGTACATGACGGCCTCATAACTGAAAAGCAGCTACAGGTCCTGCTAGAAGCCCGCAGCCCTAAAACTAATCTGTGTTTAACGGGGAGAGACTTCCCGGAAAGCTTGCTAGGCCGGGTTGATATTGCCACTAATATGACAAAGATTAAACACCATTTTGATGATAAATTCCTAGCTAACAAGGGTGTTGATTTTTAGTCATCAACTATAGAAAATGCGCCAGCATGGCCATTTGCGCTAGCTTAGCAGGAGAGCGCCTTGACTCAGCAGCCGGCAAACTGTTTTCTGCCAGAGCTAGATTATCGTAATTTGCTATAACTAGACCCCAGTCATCAAAGTTATTACCACCAAGTCGTTGCAGGCCTGTTTGATCATGCGCTGCGTACATTGAGTTCATTTCGGCGTGAGTATGAACCTGATAGTTATCAGAGCTAAGACCTGTCGTTACAATCAGAGTGTCTGGCCTAGTTAAGGGGTGCTCATCAAACATGTCACGACATTCAGCACATGGGTGGAGTGTCGGGGTCTCTATATTAGTAACGCCTTTAATAAGTTCAACATCCGTGGTTGCAGCCACTACTATGCCAAGTGCAACTGTGAGCCCTAACTTTTTAGCTTGATTTAATGCATTCTTTTCAGCACATACCTTGGGTTTGTGCCTCTCGGCTTTCAAGTTGCCTGCGGCTAGCACGTTGGTCTCTTGGGTATCAGGATTAAGTGCAAACACTGCCGCACCTACCTTAAAATCACGATATGAATATGCGCTATTATTGGCAGCAAACCTAGCGTGATCAGCCATAAATGGGACTGCTGAAACAAACAAATGATAGGCATCATAGTTTGGGTGGCCAGTAAGTGTTAATTTTCCTGCAATCATAATAATATGATACAATTTTACTCACATAATTGCAAGTATATGCGTCTCTGCGTGTTTGATAGTTTCTGCTAGAATAACCGATATGCATAAGCGTCGTCGAAGAAAACAAATCGCAAGCTTGCTTCTTACGCTACTGATAGCCATTGTTGGTTATTACGGTAGCAAGAACCAGCAACAGGTTGCTAAAGTGTCGTCGGTAGTACCATCTGGCAGTTACCGAGTAACTGAGTTTGTTGACGGAGACACCATAAAAGTAGATATGAATGGCAAGATCGAAACTATTCGATTTATAGGCATGGATACACCCGAAACTCATGACCCGCGCAAGCCAGTGGAGTGCTTCGGTAAAGCCGCAGCAGCCTATACCAAACAAACCATCGGCAGCGGACCGGTGCGCCTAGAAGCAGACCAGTTAAGCACTAATAGGGATCGCTACAACAGGTTATTACGCTATGTTTATACATCTGACGGCAAATTGGTCGAAGCCGAAGCAATAAAGAACGGCTATGCTTTCGCGTATACCAGTTTTCCGTTCAGTAAACTCGATGAATTTAGGGGCTATGAACACCATGCCCGCGAAAATAACCTCGGTTTATGGGCTGGTTGCAAACCATACCTAGATACAAAAGGGCATATACATAGCAATCCGGCCGAGTGACAGCCGGTGGCCTACTTTGGTTCTCGTCCGAACAATCTCGCTAAGTACTCGGCAGACAATACTATTGGGAAGCTGCAGTACAGCATAGCCGCACCAATCCAACCAAAAACCCATGTAGGTTTTTGGTGTCTTTTTAAAGTATTAGGCCACAGCAATAAATTACCCCAAAGCGCGCGGCGGTTAGTAAAGATTCTGCGCATTTTGATACCGACCTTTAGCCCTTCGTGGTAAGTGATTGCTAGCCCTAAACGATCGACGTGTATTGCAAGATCTAGGTCTTCATGAATATCATTATCATGGCATACTGTCGGCTTAACTTTTTGCCAAACTTGCTTTGGTAAAACCATATTAGAACCAAACAGAATATAGTGGCCCATAATGAGCCTGTTGAATCTAAAAGCAATCTGGCCCTGAACCCACCCAGCAAACCTCGGCAATCGAACATTATATATATAACATCCTCCGGTTAGCGCTACATCAGCATGACGAGGCTGACTGTAAAAATCTCTTGCGTAGGCCACCCAGTCATTGGGCAGAACGCAATCAGCGTCTATGCGCCCTATTAGCGTGCTAGTACAACTGTTAAATCCACGGTCTCGGGCAAAAACAATTCCTTGTTGTGATGCATTTATAATCCTAACAAAAGGGTACGAGCTAGCTATTTTAGCAGTTTTATCGGTCGAGTTATTATCAACTACAATGACTTCATCAGGCATGACTGTCTGAGTTTTTATCGAGTTTAAACAAGCACTGAGGTGGTTTTCCTCATTGTAAGCTGGTATAACTATAGTAAGCGTGAGCGGTTTAATCATTCGTTCATTGTTGATTATAGCATGGCAAGTACAAAGAAAACTCAAAACAACAGAGGTAAGAAAGTTACCAGCAAGTCTATAAATCGGTTTAGCCCGATTTATTTTTGGCGTCAGCTCAAAAACTGGTGGCACAAAAAACTTTGGCATAAAATCGTTATAATAATTTGCTCTGTGGCCATAGTTTTCATAGGTGGCATGTATGGTGTAGCGCAGTGGTACATATATAGCCAGCGCAACAAACCAGTAGAGATAGGCGCGACCTTTATTTCTAGCTACGCCAAAGATCTCGGCGTTGACCCGGTCGAAACATTATCTGCCGTGATTCATGACCTGGGCGTTAAACACCTAAGGTTAGTTAGTTACTGGGATGAAATAGAAAAAACGCAGGGACAATATGATTTCTCTAACTTAGATTGGCAAATGAAGATGGCTGAATCTAATAACGTCGGTGTATCGCTATCGCTTGGGCTACGGCAACCACGTTGGCCAGAATGTCATATGCCAAATTGGGCTAAAGGTGAGCCTAAGGACATTTGGTACGGTCAGCTTAATACATTCATATCAAAAGTGATTGACCGTTACAAATCTAGCCCTGCGCTAGAAAGCTATCAACTAGAAAATGAATACTTCTTGAGGGCGTTTGGTGAGTGTTATGACTTTAGTCGTGATCGACTCGTTTCTGAGGCTAACTTAGTTAAAAAGGATGATCCAAACCATATACTTATTATCACGCGCAGCAACAATGGTATAGGACTACCTATTGGTAGGCCAACGCCTGATTTGTTTGGTGTTTCTATCTACAAACGCGTCTGGGACAAAACTATAACTCACCGCTACTTTGAATACCCACTGCCTGCCTGGTTTTATGCATCGCTAGCCGGCGGTGGCAAGATAGTTACAGGTAAAGACTTGATAGTTCACGAGCTTCAGTCTGAAGCTTGGACACCAGTTGGTATGCAGACCAAGAATGCTCCTGTTGAAGAGCTATATAAATCAATGGATCCAGCTAGATTACGAGACAGGATTCAGTATGCTAAAGCTACCGGCATGAAACAAATAGACTTATGGGGAGTTGAGTGGTGGTACCAAATGAAAGTCAAGCGTGGCGAGCCCGGGCTTTGGAATACCGCCAAACAATCTATAGCCGAAACTGCCGCCCAAAACGCTAAACTTAGATAGTATATGGACAGAATATTTAACCCAAGTAAGTTCGGTGTAAGTTTTTCGATAAAACAATGCCGGAACTTTAAAATCGATACCAGCGAAACATTGGGTTGGTTGCTAGCGCAGGGATTTAGAAGGTTTAGGCTTATGTCTTACTGGGACGAGCACGAAAAACTGCCAGGAGAGTATGACTTTAAGGCCTTGGATGAGCAATTAGAACTCATTGCTAGGTATGGTGGAGAAGTTAGCTTGTGCATCGGCGCAAGACAACCACGTTGGCCCGAAAACCATTGGCCGGAGTGGGCATGGAATCTACCAAAACCCGAAAGAGACGTTGCGCTGCTCATGTACATAGAATCTGTTGTACGACGCTACAAAGATAATTCAATAATTGTCAGCTATCAGTTAGAGAACGAAGCACTTTTAACAAACTTTGGCATAAACCCCGACACCGACCGCAGACGCTTGCGCGCAGAGTTCAAGCTAGTTAA